>JBQCEF010000027.1:0-4915 GCA_051960495.1 Nocardioides sp.
GTAGACGTTGAGCATCCCGGGGACCGGCGCGGTGAGCCGGACCAGCGTCTGTCGGGCGCCGACGCGCTCGACCGTGCCGGTGGCGCCGCGCACGTCGACCGTGGCGCCCTCGTCGCCCAGCCCGAGCGCGTCGTGCAGGGTCGACCACAACGCGTCGGCGTCGCCGGGGAGGGAGGCGGCAGCCTCCAGGTGGGTGGCCTCCTGGCCGGGGAAGTGCGACAGGTAGAGGCGCAGGTTGTCGAAGAACGGCATCCAGCCAGGGGCCATGGTGTCCCAGAACTCCGACTCCCAGGCGGCGCCGGTCCCGAAGCCGCTGCTGGTGACGCGCACGATGCAGGTGCCGCCGGACTGTGCCTCGACGATGAACTCCGACGTCAGCGGGCTGAGGGCATCGGGGTCCTTGCCCATCAGCGCGGCCCAGTCCTCCTCGTAGACGAGGCGGCGCGGCGGCTCCCAGGCGACGACCTGCCCGTCCGAGCCCATGTCCGGGCCCATGGTGAAGTGCAGCGAGCCGCCTTCGCGCTCCTCCATCTCGGTCGGCGTGAACCAGGCGCTCATGCCCTGGGCGGTGGCGATCGCCTGCCAGACCTGCTCCGGGGTGCCCGGGACCTCGACGCTGAACTCCAGGCGGTACGGGACGTTCGGGGTGGCGCTCATGTGTTCTCCTCGGGAAGAGGGTGGGCGGCGATCAGGAGTCGGTGCGGGCGCCCGTCGTCGTGGTGGTAGCGAGCGGCCAGGTCGAGCACCGCAGCGGTCAGGTCGTCGGCGAAGGCAGCCCGGTCAGCGGCCGACCGGAAGCCGATCTGCGTGTCGATGGCCAGCGTCGGCAGGCGCTTGCCGGACGCGCCGGCCCGGCGTGCCAGGGCGCCGACCTCGCGCACCAGACGGCCGGCCAGCGCCACGAGGTAGCCGGCCGAGAGGTGGTCGGCGTTGGCTTCCGGGTTGGCCGCGGACGCGCTGACGGCCGCCGGCGACACGACGTACGACGCCGCCGACGCCCGGAGCACCCGCTCGGTGATGCCTCCGTGCCGGCGCTCCTCGGAAAGCTCCACCAGGCCGTGCGCCTCGAGCGCCTTGAGGTGGTAGTTGACCTTCTGGCGCGCGAGTCCGACCCTTGCGGCGAGCCCGGCCGCCGAGGCCGGAACGACCAGCTCGCGGAGCAGCCGGGCCCGGGCCGGATCCAACGCGGCTGCGGCTGCCTCCGCGCTCTCGATGACCTCGACGTCGCGCATGACGCCACGATCGCCTTGACAAGATTGTTTGTCAAGGTCACCGGTGGCGCGGCCTCGGTGCCGGGTGTCGAGGCGCCCGTCGTACCGGATCGCAGAAAGTATTTGCCAAAGTGGAAAGTACTTGTCATGCTGGCGTCTCGCCAACGTCGACACCACCAGGAGCTGGCCTCAATGGCTTCGGACCACCCGCACGTCACGCAGCACGAAGCCCGCACCCAACTGAGCGCGAGCCAGTCTCGCCGGCTCACCACGCGGCGTGACCGCACCGCTCATGCCGTCGCGACCGCGGTCACCGGTCTGACGCTCGGCGTGTTCTCGGCCGCGCAGAACCTGGCCGAGTCATGGCAGGCGGAAGCGCTGCTGAGCGTCGTGTTCGTCCTCGGGGTCCTGGGATCGGCCACCTGGGTGGAGCGAGTTGCTCGCACCGTGCCACGTCGCTCCCGGCTCTGGGCGCGCATCGGTCTGGGGCTGTCCTTCGTCTTGTCGTTGCTGCTCGTTCGGCCGTGGCTGAACCTGCAGGCCCAGGCCGAGCCCAACACCTGGCCGATGGTGCTCGGCGCCGCTGTGGCGACCGCCATTCCGGCTCTCGTCGCAGCTGCCGCCATCGCCCGGAGCCGCGAGTGAGCGCCGATCAGAAGAACCATGCCCGGCACCGGCTGGACGAGGTCATCCACGCGCCCGTGCGATTCAGCATCGTCGCGGCCCTCGACGGTGTCGACGAGGCGGAGTTCGCGCGTGTCCGAGACGTCGTCGAGATCTCCGACTCCGCCCTGTCCAAGCAGGCCACGCAGCTCGAAGCGGCCGGCTACGTGAAGATCCGCAAGGGATACGTCGGGAAGCGTCCCCGGACCTGGTTGTCGTTGACCTCGCAGGGGCGAACTGCCTACCGGCGTCACCTCGAGGCATTGCGCGCCATCGCGGGAGGAAGCTGAGCGTTCGTCCGGGTGAGCCCGAGATCGGTGAAGAAGGCGATGCGCGGCGGGTTCAGTGCTGCGCCCCCTGGCGGCGTTGGACGTCGCCGGTGCAGTCTGGCCGGAAGACAAGGGGAGGAGCGCAGATGCCTGAGCTTGTCGTCGACTTCATCACCTCGCTGGACGGCTACGCGTCCGCCGAGGGTTGGCCGGGCTGGTGGGGCCTGGAAGGGCCGGAGTACCTGGCCTGGCTGGGTGAGAGCCCGGAGAAGGACTACCTGCTGCTGATGGGGGCCAACACCTACCGGCTCATGCACGGCTTCACGAAAGAGGGCGAGCCGGGGACCGACGTCCTCGGCGGCATGTCCAAGGTCGTCTTCTCCAGCACGTTGACCGAACCGCTCGAGTGGGAGAACTCGACTCTGGTCGCGGGGGATGCTGCCGAGGCGGTGCGGAGGATGAAGGAGGAGGGCGGCAGTTCGATGCGCACCATCGGCAGCCTGACGCTCTGCCGCTCGCTGGTGGAGGCCGGCCTCGTCGACCGGTTCCGCGTCGTCATGTTCCCGGTCATCACCGGGGCGACCGGCCACGAACGGATCTACGACGGCTACCCCGATGTCGCCCTCGACATGGTGGACAGCCGGACGTTCGACGGGCAGATCCAGCTGGTGGAGTACGTCCCGAGGGTGCTCGACGGTCCACCGAAGAAGTCGTGAGCGAGAATGCGGCGATGAGCACTGCAGGGAGAGTCGGGGAGAGGGGTGGCACCCCACCGCTGCCGCGGTCCATCTGGGTGGTCGCTTGGGCCTCCCTCGTAGATCAGACGGTGCTGCTCCTGTCGCAGGGAATTCGGTCCGACGACGAGCTCTCGCTCGCCGGGTCCGTCGTCCTCGGCGCGCTCCTCGTGGGCTACGTGTCGGCGGGCGTCGTGCGGGCACGCACCATCCGGCTGGTGATCGCCTGGGTCGTGCTCATTCTCGCCGCGATCGTCGGGCTGCTGGGGCTGCTCTCGGCCGACGACGCCGGTCGGAGCGTCCTCGCACTGGTCTCACTCGCCACCACCGTGGTGGCCTTGGCCGGGCTCGCCAAGTTCCGCCGCAGTGACTGGTACGTCTGGCAGCGCACGCGGCCCTCGACCCGCGAAGGCAGCCGGATCAGCCTGCTGGTCGCGATCGGCGTGCTCGTCGGCGTGATGGGCGGACTCGCCAACCCGGTCGATGATGGACTGCGGGTGCGCGTCAACGCCGGCGACCACTGATCGATAGTGAGTCGGCCGGACCCGACGGTTGAGGCACCGGGTCGTCTACGGCGTGAGGTACGCGTAGGTGTCGGCGGCGAGCCCGAACGTGATGTCGCCGTGGCCGCCGGCGCAGATCCGCAGCTCTGAGCTCGGGAGTCTTGCGTCGAGCCACTCGCCGTGGGCGGCAGGGACCATCTGGTCCTCGAGGCCGTACAGCAGGAGCACGGGGGACGTGACGGTGGCGAGGTCGAAGTCCCAGGGACCGCACCAGGAGAGGTGGCCGCGCACGTAGCCGTCGAGGTTCTGCACGGCGCGATGCATGTTGGCCACGAACACGCCGAACAGCTCGGGCCTGGACTCGAAGTAGCTGCCAGGTGGCGGGCCCGAGGGGAACATCTGCGCCTGAAACTCTGCCAACGTCAGCGTGGCAGCGTCGCCGAGCTCCCCGGCCGCCTCGTCGTGGAGAAGTCTCCACGCGCCGTCGAGATCGCCCGACTGCGCCAGCGCCACCGCTTCCGCCTCGGTCGGGCCGAGCCCGCCCACCTCCGAGTGCACTCCGGGGCCGGCGCTGACCACGACCCGCTCGACACGGTCGGGCGCCACGGCGGCAAGGGCCAGGGCGAACGGCCCGCCGCCGGAGATGCCGTGCACGCCCACCCGCGCCACGCCGAGGACGTCGAGGAGCTCGAGCGTGTCTCGGGCGACCGGGGCCAGGCCGGGAGGCGAAGTCGTGGAGCCTCCGTAGCCAGGTCGCGACACGGCGACCAGGCGCACGCCCCGGTCCACGGCTGCGTCGGCCACCAGCGATCCGCCCTCGGCGGTGGCGGGCGTCCCCGTGAAGAGAACTACCGGGTGGCCGCCGGGGTCACCGAAGGTCAGGTACTCCAGGACGCGGCCGTCGGCCAGAGTCGTCTCCACGAGCTGATGGTCCCACTGCGGGCCTGGAAATTCTTCGGTCTGCGATGTCGAAGAGACCGTCAGCCGTTCGACGTACGGGTGAGAAGCAAACAGCAGCCACCCACCAAGGAGTGATCGACATGCCGCGTTTCATGGGATTCGTGAGGATGGAAGAGGGCATCGGCACGCCGCCCCAGGCGCTGTTCGACGCGATGGACGAGCACATCGGCGAGCGGGCCGCCAAGGGCGTGTTCCTCGACGGCGGCGGTCTGTACGGGACCGAGGACGCCGTGAACTTCGTCGTACGTCAGGGCGAGGTCACCCGGGTCGACGGGCCCTACGCCGAGGGAAAGGAGGTCGTCGGCGGCTGGGCCATCATGCAGTACGACACCGTGGAGGAGGCTGTCGCCGACCAGCAGATCTTCGCCGAGCTGCACGCGAAGCACTGGCCGGAGGTCACCGTCATCTCGACGATGCGGCAGATCTCGACGGGGCCCGAGGAGCCCGGCGACTGATTCCCTATCGGGGATCAGGGGTCAAGAGGCTGTTTGTTTGACCTCTTGGTGGCTCGGGTTCAGGATCGTGGTTGGGGAAGGTCGCCTCGTGTGCCGACGCCCTTGTGTGTCTGGCTTTGC
>JBQCEF010000028.1:0-21495 GCA_051960495.1 Nocardioides sp.
TCAGCTCCAACATCGGGCACCTGCTCGGCACGGGGATCCTCGACGCCGACGAGCAGCGAGCCGTCGTCGACCGGCTGCTCGACCCCACGATGTTCTCCGGCTACGGGATCCGGACGCTGTCCACGACGAACGGCGCCTACTGGCCGCTGCGCTACCACGCCGGGTCGGTGTGGTCCCACGACACCGGCATCGTCATCGACGGGATGCTGCACGACGGCTTCCGCGACGAGGCCGCGCGTGTCGCCGAGGGGCTGCTGCGCGCGGCCGAGGGGTTCGACTACCGGCTGCCCGAGCTGTTCGGCGGCCAGCCGGCCGGCGAGGCCTGGCCGCCGGTCCCCTACCCCGCGTCGTGCCGCCCGCAGGCGTGGGCCGCGACGTCGGTCGTGCCGGTCGCCCGGGCGTTGCGGGCGTTGCGCGAGGACCGGGTCGCGCCCGCATAATGGGCCTGACACGGGGGGTGTTCAGGGGTGATGAGGACCTGTCTCGGCTGTGGAGCAGACGTCGAGATCGACCCGGGCACCGGCGAGATCCGGACGTCCGACGGGCTGCACGGCCAACTTCGCCGACGCGGACCTGGTGGTCTGGCAGTGTCCTGACTGCGAGTACCCGCACGCCGATGACACCACGCGGTAGGGACGTCACGGCCGGCGCGATCCGGTGCGCCACCCGCTGCAGCGCCCGCACCCGTGGTCAGGTCAGGCGCCGTCCCCCGTAGCATCGGCTCGACGCCGTTCCCCGGGCGCCGAGGGCGCGGGCAGCTCGTCGGGCCAGTCGTAGAGCAACGCGTCGGCCAGCTCGGCGAGCTCGGGGTCCCACTCCGCGCGCAGGTCGACATAGGCATCGGTCGCCGCTCGGTCCGTCCGCACCGGGACCCCGCACGCCTCGAGCGCGGCCACCGCTTCCCGGTGGTGCGCGGCCCAGGCCTGCCGTTGCTCGTCGGATGCGCGGAGGCGCCCCGGTTGGGGCAGCAGCTGCGACCGGACCGCCCGTGCCCCGTCGTGGATCTCCCGCACGCTCGTCCCGGTCAGTGGGGACCGGCCCTGCGTCGCCGCGCCATCGCGGTCGACGGCCATCGTGGTGGACAGCAGGGTGCTCGTCTCCAGGCAGGTCAGCAGCACCCGCGGCAGCGCGTCGAAGTCCTGCCGGTAGTGGAAGGACCGCAGCACCGGGTAGGCACGGTGCGTCTGCGCGATCTCACGCAGGCCCGAGGCCATCTGCTCCAGGTGTGAGGCCGCCGCGGAGTCCCCTTCCTGCCACAGCGCCGCGACCACGCGGTCCCCGCGCCCGGTCCCGCCGCTGCGCTGGTGCAGCGCCATGGCGAAGGCGTTGCGGCTGGTCAGCGCGCTGTAGACCGAGATGAAGTAGGAGATCACCAAGGTGATCGTGGCGAACCCGGTCGCGGCCTCGACGATCGTGAACAGTCGGTACGACGAGGTCGTCGCCACCACGTCGCCGGTCCCGAGCGTGGTCAGCGCGAAACCGCTGAAGTACAAGGCGGTTCCCCACCCGACCTGGGTCGGCCCGGAAGCCGCCACGATGCTCGACCCCAGGGCCGGCCGGTAGACCGCCGCCCAGGCCACGAGCAGCAGGGTGAACCAGACCACGATCGTCACCGCGATCTGGACCGGCCCCGCATAGGCGAGCAGCCGCCGCCGGCGCCGGGCCGAGAGGTGGCGCGTCAGCCGGAACAGCCTCCGCAGCCCCTTCGCCAGCGGCTCGCGCAACGGTCCGTGCCCGCTGGCCGGGAAGAGCACCGTGTAGAACACGTCGAGCAGGGCCAGGACGATCCCGGCTGCCCCGAGGCACGCAAGCACCCCACCCGGCATGGCTCCTCCTCCCCATGAACTGATCCGACGTTTTCGGAGGCTACTGCACCACCGCAACCATTGCGTTTGAGCAAGTGGACGCCGGGTACTTCACACCATCAGGTCAGATCGACGAGAGCGAGGAATGGGGATGAGTGGCGAGCGTCCGAGTGCGCGCCCACCGGCGCGTGTGCGGATCCCGCGCGCACTGGGAGAGTTCGTCGCGGTGCCGCTCCTGGTCGTCGCCGCGCTTCTGGTGCTCGCCGTCGCCTCCATCTACGGCGACCAGGCGCACGGGCCCGCGCTCACCACGCTGCGCGGTGCGATCGGACACCTGATCGGAAAGCAGGCCGCCTCGGCCGCGCTCGGTGCGATCGCGACCGGCCTGGTGACCGTCACCTCGATCACGTTCTCGGTGCTGCTGCTGGCGGTCCAGCAGACCGCCTCGAGCCTCTCCCCCGTGGTGTTCGACCAGTTCGTGCGCCGCCGCGCCAACCAGGTCTTCCTCGGCCTGTTCGTCGGGCTGGCCCTCTACGCCTACGTCGTGCTGGCCGCCGTGCAGAAGGACACCCCGCCGATCATCGGCGCCTTCCTGGCCACGCTGCTCACCGTTGCCGCGCTGTGCTGCCTGCTGTTCCTGGTGTACTCCACGATCGACCAGATGCGGCCACGCAACGTGGTGCGCCAGCTGCACGACCGCGCGGCCGGGGCCCACAACCGCGAGGCACCGCTCATCGCGCGCACCCGCCGCCACTCCCGGTCCCGGCTGCCCGTGCGCGCGGAGTACCGCAGCGACACTTTCGGGTACGTCGAGTCGATCGACCTCGACCTGATCGCCGAGGTGCTCGACGACGACCGTGGCGACGGCGACGGGCACTCCCGCGACGACGACCCCGCCGGCCGCCCCGAGGTCGAGCTGCACGTGACCGTGGGGACCGAGGTCGCGCTCGGGGACCTCGTCGCCTTCATCCGGACCGACGACAGCGAGAAGGCAGACCGCGTCCGCGAACGGCTGGGACAGGCGGTGGCGATGAGCCCCGCGCCCGACCTCGACTTCGACGCCACGATCGGGATTCGCGACCTGAGCAACATCGGGTGGACCAGCGGGTCGACCTCGAAGCAGAACCCCGCGATCGCTGCGCAGGCCCTCCATGCGCTGCGGGACCTCGCAGTGCGATGGTCCAAGGAGGGCGACCGCACCGGGCCGGACCCGCTCCCCGTCGTGTACGCCGACCACGACGTCGACACCGTGCTCAACGCGCTCTACTCGGCGATCGTGGCCGCGCACGAGTCCCACCAGCACGGGGAGGCCGCCCGCGTGCTCGACACCTACACCGCGATCCTCGCGCACGCGCCGGGGGCCGTCGCGGACCGGATCCGGACGGACCTCGAGGCGATGCAGCCGCTGCTCGACCAGATGCCGGCATCGCCGCAGCTCGACGCCGCCCGGCGCCGCGCGGACGGGGCGGCGCACGACCGCGGCCGCACCAACGGACGCAGCCGCCCCGACGCCCGGCAGCGGCTGTCCGAAGCGGGCCGCCAGGCCCCATGACGGTCCCCACCCGAACTCGTCCCGACGAGGGCCGCCGGAGACCGCTCGACGACGACTCCCGCAGCGCGGCGCCGCCGCGTGCCCTGAGCGTGGTGCGCAGCCGGTGGGCGGAGCACCCGCGGGTGACGCTCGCCATGAAAGCCGCGGCCGCGGTGGCCCTCGCCTGGCTGCTGATCCGGCCGTTCGGAGGGGTCTTCGACAACTACTCCTACTACGGCCCGTTCGGCGCGGTCGTCGCGGTCTCCAGCACCGTGACACGCTCGTTCCGCTCGACCGCACAGGCAGCCGCCGCGATCGCCCTGGGGGCCGCGACCGCGCTGGTCGCCCGGGAGCTGCCGGTGCACGAGGTGACCGCGCTGGCGCTCGTCGTCGCCACCGGGACGGGCATCGCCGGGTGGCGACGCCTGGGCCCGATGGGCAGCTGGGTGCCGGTCTCGGCGCTGTTCATCCTGATCCTGGGCCAGCGGGACCCCAGCAGCTACCTGCTGGCCTATCTGGGCCTGACCACGATCGGTGGCCTGGTCGGGATCGCGGTCAACATCGCGTTCCCCTCCCTGCCGCTGACCCCGACGCGCCTCGCGCTGCGCCGGCTTCGCGCCGAGCTCGCCGAGCAGCTCAACGATGTCGCCGAGGGGCTCGAGCAGCCGGACCCGCCGACGTACGACGAGTGGCGGCGACGGCGCCGGGCGCTGCGTCCGCACATCGACCGGATGCGCGAGCTCGCCGCGGAGACCGCCGAGGCCCGGCAGGTGAACTGGCGGGCTCGTCGCTGGCGCCCCGAGGCGGACCATCAGCACGCCCTGGCGGTCGTGCTCGAGGACCTCACCGGCCTGACCAACCAGGTCGTGAAGCTCGTGGGTGAGCGCGAGCGTGCCGAGCAGTCCGAGCCGGCCCTCGGACCGGCGCTGCGCCCGCTCACCGCGGCGGCGCTGGCCGCGACGGCGGAGCTGCTCGACTGCCTCGACGACCCGCAGCAGCGCGATGCCGCGCTCGAGCGCACCCAGGGCACGCTCGACGACCTGCGGCAGGCCACCAGCGCCGCCTGGCACGAGCACGGCGAGGACCGCTACACCGCCGCGTCGCTCGTGACCGCGCTCGAGCGCATCCTGGGCAACCTGCAGGAGGCTTGCTGACGCACGGTCGGCGGCCTCACAGCCCGAGCTGCCGCGCCACCGCCTCTCCCCCGACCTCGCGGACCATGTCGGGCCGCCCCACGACGACGAGCTCGTCGGTGGCGCGGGACATCCCGACGTACAACCGCTCCCTGGCCCGCTCCCGGACCGTCGACTCGTTCACGCAGAGCACGACCGCGCGCCGCTCGAGGCCCTTGCAGCCGAGGACGTGGCCGTAGAAGACGTCGTCGTTCTCCCAGTAGGTGCGCCAGTACTTCTCCTGGTCGTCGTCCTCGCCGGTGCGCTCCATCTGGACCGGGTGCCGGTGCCCCGTGGTGAGCAGCATGACGTGCTCCGGTCGCCAGCCGTCGTCGAGCATCCGGTCGATCTCGTCGTCGGCCTTGCCCAGCGCATCGTCGGGGTCGGTCGCCTCGACGAACCGGACCGACGGGCCGTCGCCGCCGCGGGAGTACATCCGGCTCGGCGCCAACGGTCCGAACGCTGCGTGGATCTGCCTGGTGTTGCGCAGGTTGTGGTCGAGCACCAGCGGGACGAGCGGCACCGGCGGACGGCCGAACCGCGCGAAGATCCGCTGGTTCTCGTCGGAGTAGACGAACAGCCCGCCCTGCTCCTCGTCCTTGAGCGCGCCGAGCAGCGGCGCCCACCACGAGTCGGCGAAGTCCTGCGCCTCGTCGACGATGATCGAGTCGAACCGGTGGCCCGGAGGCAGCCCGGCCGCGAGCTCGGTCATCCGCTGCGGCAGCTCGACCTCCCAGAAGACGCTGTCGGTGCGGTCGCCGTCGGGTGCGCCCCAGGACCGACCCAGCTCGGCGAAGCTGCCGACGTACGCCGGGCGCTGCCGGCGCGGCCAGCCGGAGACGACCCGCTTGAAGTACTCGGCGAGGCCGATCGAGTAGCACAGCAACGCAACGCGCTGCGCCGGCCGGTCCTCGCGGCCGCGGGTGAGCTCCTTAGCCTGTGTCATCGCGAGCACGGTCTTGCCCGAGCCCGCCCCTCCCCGGATCTCGACCCGGTTCAGCAACCGGGTGACACCGAGGATCAGTGCCTGCTCCTCGGTGAGCCGGTCGGCCTGCGCAGCGCGCTCGTCGGACTCCGCGTTGAGGTCGTGGTGCCCGAAGTTGCGCCCGGACAGGATCTCGGCGATCAGCTCGACGTCGTCCTCGTCCGGCGGCCGCGCGTTGCTGACCTGGCGCTTGGCGGTGTCCCACAACCGGCCGGCCAGGTCCGTCAGGTCCTCGCTGCCGTGGACCGTCCACCGGGGACACTCGGGCGCCGCGAAGTCGTCGTCGAACGACGAGTACGGCGCGACGAGTGCGTGCGCCCAGACGATCCGCGAGCGGCTCGACTCGCGCCAGCGAGGGTCGCGCTCGACGTACTCGCGCACGGCGTACTTCGTGGTGCGCGCCTGCTCGACCGGGTCCGTACGACGCTCCCGGCCACCCTGCATCCGCTGGTGCCAGCCGCTCTCGTCACGCCAGACCGACCCGCCCTTCACCTCGACGACGACCACCCCGACACCGGGCATCAGCACGACAAGGTCGGCTTCGTGGTCCTTGCGCTCGTCGGTGATCCGCAGGTTCGCCACGAGCACCGACGCGGCGGGCAGCGACTGACGCAACCGCTCCCAGACCAGCTCCTCCGACGGCGTCGTGAACTTCGGCTTCTCCGGTCGCAGCTCCGGCCCGTTCCCCATGGGCGCAGTCTCCCAAGCCGACGTTTCGAGCAGGGGCAGTTCTGGGCAGACTGTTGACATTCGGTCACTAAACCGGTTTAGGTAAAACCATGGCCCGACCCACGATCGCCGACGTCGCCCGCGCCGCGGGCGTGTCGAAGAGCGCGGTGTCGTTCGCCCTGAACAACCGGCCCGGCGTCGCCCCGGGCACCCGCGACAGGATCCTCAGCACCGCCCGCGAGCTCGGCTGGACCCCCGACTCCAAGGCCCGGGCGCTGTCGGTCTCCAAGGCGCTCGCCGTCGGCCTGGTCATCGCCCGCACCCCCGAGACCCTCCGGTCCGACCCGTTCTTCCCGTCCTTCATCGCCGGCGTGGAGACCGTGCTCTCCGCCCGCGGCTACTCGTTGCTGCTGCACCTGGTCACCGACGCCCAGCGCGAGGACGAGGTCTACCGGCGGCTCGGGGGCGAGGGCCGCGTGGACGGCATCTTCGTCACCGACCTGCGCGTGGAGGACCCCCGGCCGGCGCTGCTCGCCGAGCTCGGCCTGCCCGCGGTGATCATCGGACCCGCCCTGGCGGAGCCGTTCTGGCCCGCCGTCGGCGTCGACGACGCGCCCGGCATCACCGCCGCCGTGCAGCACCTGGTCTCCCTCGGCCACACCCGGATCGCCCACGTGTCCGGTCCGCTGTCCTCCGTCCACGGGCGGTCGCGCGCGGACGCCTGGTCGACCGCGCTGCGGGAAGCCGGGCTCCCCGAGGGCCGGTGCGTCGAGGCCGACTTCTCCGCGCAGTCCGGCGTTCGGGCGACCCGCGAGCTGCTCGAGACCGGCGAGCCCCCGACCGCGATCGTCTACGCCAACGACCTCATGGCGATGGCCGGCCTGTCCTGGGCGGCCTCCCGCGGGGTCCGCGTGCCCGCGGACCTGTCGATCACCGGGTTCGACGACACCGAGATCGCCGCCCACCTGCAGCCCGCGCTGACCACCGTGTCGACCGACGTCGTCACCTGGGGCGCGGCGGCCGCCACGCGGCTGCTCGAGCTGCTCGACGGCGACCCGCCGGCCCAGGTCGAGCTGCCCCCGGCACGCCTGGTCGTCCGTGACTCGACCGGCCCCGCACCCAGCAGCCACCCACCAGCCATCCCCGCACAACCCGGAGGGCCCGCCCCCGGCTAGATCCACCCTTCACCCACTCTCGCCTGGTCTCGGGCGGGTCGACGAATGGAGAAGCAATGCGATCCAAGATCCTGGCCACCACCGCCACCGTGCTGGCCCTCGGTGTCACCGCCGCCTGTGGAGGCGGCGGTGGGGGCGGAAGCAGCGAGGCCGCCGACGCCCACGGCCCGATCAAGATCTGGATGTCGAACAACCCCGAGGAGATCGCCTGGGCGAAGTCGATGGTCAAGGCCTGGAACGCCGACCACCCCAAGGAGGAAGTGACCGCGCAGGAGATCCCGGCCGGCAAGACCTCCGAGGAGGTCATCGGCGCGGCGATCACCGCCGGCAACGCCCCGTGCCTGGTGTTCAACACCTCCCCCGCCGCCGTACCGCAGTTCCAGAAGCAGGGCGGCCTGGTGCCGCTGGACAACTTCCCCGGCGGCGCGAAGTACATCGAGGACCGCACCGGCCCCTCGGCCGAGCAGTACAAGTCACCGGACGGGAAGTACTACCAGCTGCCCTGGAAGTCGAACCCGGTGATGATCTTCTACAACAAGGACCTGTTCAAGAAGGCAGGTCTCGACCCGGAGAACCCGCCGCTGAAGACGTACGACGAGTTCCTCGCCACCAGCAAGAAGATCGTCGACAGCGGAGCGGCGCAGGCGGCGATCTGGCCGGCCCCCACCAGCGAGTTCTTCCAGTCCTGGTTCGACTTCTACCCCCTCTACGCCGCACAGAGCGGCGGCAAGCAGCTCGTCGAGGACGGCATGGCCACGTTCAACGACGAGACCGGTCAGGCGGTCGCCGACTTCTGGGCCCAGATGTACGCCGACGGACTGGCGCCGAAGGAGAAGTACAACGGCGACTCCTTCGGTGACCAGAAGGCCGCGATGGCGATCGTCGGTCCGTGGGCGATCGCCGTCTACGGCAAGGACATCAACTGGGGCGCGGTCCCGGTGCCGACGCAGGACGGCATGGATCCCTCGGAGGTCCACACCTTCTCCGACGCCAAGAACGTCGCCATCTACTCGGCGTGCGACAACCAGGGCACGGCCTGGGACCTGCTGAAGTTCGCGACCAGCAAGGAGCAGGACGGCGCGCTGCTGGACAAGACCGGCCAGATGCCGCTGCGCCAGGACCTCCAGACGGAGTACTCCGACTACTTCGACCAGCACCCTGAGTACAACCTGTTCGCGGACCAGGCATCGCGCACCGTCGAGGTGCCCAACGTGCCGAACTCGGTGCAGATCTGGCAGGAGTTCCGCGACCAGTACTCCAAGGCCGTGATCTTCGGCAAGGTGCCGGTCGACCAGGCGCTGTCCGACGCCGCGTCCAAGATCGACGACCTGGCCTCGCAGTCCTGACCTCCGGGGTCTCGTCATGAGTGCAGCTGTCACCGCGACCGGTCCCGGCCGGCCTTCGGGCCGGCCGGGGTCCGGCGACGGCCGTCCCCTGCTGGCGCGCATCCTCGGGCGCCAGCCACTGGGCATCCTGTTCGCCGCTCCCTACGCGGTGTTCCTCGCGGCGGTGTTCGCCTACCCGCTGCTGCTCGCGGTGTGGATCAGCTTCCACGACTACTTCTTCGCCGCCCCGGGCGCGCAGGTGGACCGGCCGTTCGTCGGGCTGGAGAACTACTCCACGGTGCTGTCCGACCCGGACGTGCGGCAGTCGTTCGTCAACGTCGCCGAGTTCCTCATCATCAACGTCCCGCTGACCGTCGTACTCGCGCTCGTGCTGGCGACCGCGCTGAACAGCGTCGTGCACGCGCGGACGTTCCTGCGGGTCTCCTACTACGTGCCCTACGTGACGGCGAGCGTCGCGCTCGTGGCCGTGTGGCTGTTCCTGTTCAGCAACAACGGCATGGTCAACCAGGTGCTCGGCCCGCTGGCGCCCGACCCGTCGTGGCTGGTCAACAGCGCGCTGGCGATGCCGGTGATCGCGCTGTTCGTCACCTGGAAGCAGCTCGGGTTCTTCATCCTGCTCTACCTCGCCGCGCTGCAGGGCATCTCCAAGGAGCTGTACGACGCAGCCGCGGTGGACGGCGCCAGCAAGCTCAAGTCGTTCTGGAACGTGACCGTTCCCGGGGTCAGGCCGGCCACCACGCTCGTGGTCATCCTCGCGACGATCACCGGCGCGAACCTGTTCACCGAGCCCTACCTGCTCACCAACGGCGGCGGCCCCGACGGCGCGTCGAGCTCGCCGGTCTTCGTGATGTACCAGAAGGGCATCGAGCAGGGGAACCCCGACGTCGCCTCGGCGATCGGCGTGATCCTGGTGATCCTCGTGCTGCTGATCTCGCTGGTCAACAAGCGACTCCTGGAGCGTGACTGACATGACCGCCACCGAGACCCGGGTCGAGACCCCCACGGCCGACGCCGCGCCGCCCAAGGCGCCACGCAGCAGCAAGCGCCGGATCGGCAGCATCGCCAGCTACGTCGTGCTGTCCCTCGGCGCGCTGATGTTCCTGTTCCCCTTCTACTACATGCTCGTCGGGTCGCTGAAGCGCAGGCCGGACACCTCGCTCGGCGGCGCGGTCCCGACCGACCTGACGCTGCACAACTACGCGCAGATCAACTCGCGCGTGGACCTGCTGGGATCGCTGGTGAACTCCGGGATCTTCACGGGCGGCGTCCTGCTGGGGACAGTCGTGTTCGGCGTCCTCGCCGGCTATGCGCTGGCCCGGCTGCACTTCCGCGGCCGGGGCACGCTGTTCGCGGTGATGCTGCTCGTGCAGATCGTGCCGTTCCAGCTGCTGATCATCCCGATCTACGTGATGATCGTGCGCACCTACGGGCTGGCCGACTCCTACCTGGGCATGATCCTGCCGTTCGCGATCAACTCCACCGCGGTGTTCGTGTTCCGGCAGTTCTTCCTGCAGCTGCCCGAGGACCTGTTCTCGGCCGCGCGCATCGACGGCGCCGGCGAGCTGCGGATCCTGTGGTCGATCGCCCTGCCGCTGGTGAAGCCGGCGTTGCTCACCGCGGTGCTGCTGACGTTCATCGGTCCGTGGAACGAGTTCCTCTGGCCGTTCCTGGTCACCAAGGACACGTCCATGCAACCGCTGGCGGTGACGCTGGCCAACTACATCAGCAACGTGGCCGGGCGAGCCTCCAACCCGTACGGCGCGATCCTCGCCGGCGCGGTTGTGCTGGCCGCCCCCGCGGTCGCGTTGTTCGTCGCCTTCCAGAAGCACTTCACCGCCTCCGAGCTCGGGTCGGGGGTCAAGGGGTGAGCGATCTCGGCACCGCCCTGGTGGGTGCCGGGCGCTTCGCGACGTTCATCGCGGACGCGTCCGGCGGTCTGCCCGGGCTGACCTGGCGCGCGGTCACCGACCCCGACCGCGCCGCGGCTGAAACGCTCGCGGCGCGGCTCGTCGTCCCCTCGACGCCGGCGTGGGAAGACCTGCTCGAGGACCGGTCGGTCGACGCGGTCGTGCTCGCCACTCCCCCGGCGACGCATGCCGACCTCGTCCGGGCCGCACTCGCCGCCGGCAAGCACGTGTTCTGCGAGAAGCCGCTCGCCATGACCGCGGCCGAGGCCCACGAGCTCGCGCAGCTGGCCGAGAAGCAGCAGCGGGTGCTTCTGGTCGACCACGTGCTGCGCTACAACCCGCTGCTGCGCGCGCTGCTGCCGCTGCGCGACGGGCTGCTCGGTCCGCTCCAGCGGTTCTGCTTCGAGAACGACGCGGCCGACGAGGACCTCGGCCCCGACCACTGGTTCTGGGACACCTCGCGCAGTGGCGGCATCTTCGTCGAGCACGGCGTGCACTTCTTCGACGCCGCCGCGATGTTCGTCGACGAGCCGGCGACCACGGTGCAGGCCAGCGCGGCACGACGTACGCCGGAAGGGCCGGTCGACCTGGTGAGCGCCACCGTCACGCACGGGATCGACGTGCTCGCCACGCACACCCACGGCTTCACGCACGCGCACCGCTGCGAGCGGCAGCTCATGCGGCTCGACCACGGTGCCGCGGAGGTGCGCATCGAAGGGTGGATCCCGGTCGTGGCCACGCTCGACGCCTGGACCGACGACGCCGGCGTCCGGCACGCGGAGGCCTGGGAGCGGCAGGTGGCCGACCAGGTCGACGTCTCCGTCCAGGTCACGCGCGACGCCGGCACCGCGACCGCGCGTGGCCGCGGCCACACCCTCGCGGTCCCCCACCACCTGCAGATGCAGCTGAGTCTCGGCGGGCACGCCGCCAAGCACGACGTCTACACCGCCAGCGTGCGTGCCGCGCTGGCCGATCTCGTGCACTGCGCCGCCACCGGCGCGGAGCCGATCAGCAACGCCCGGACCGCGGCCTGCGCCGTGGCCGTCGCGGAGGCCGCCACCACGGCCGCCGCCACCGGACAGACCATCCACCTCGACCCCGGTGATTGAGGAGCGAACGAAGTGAGCGTCTCGAAATCACCGGACCACCAACCGACCAGACCATCCACTCGACGATCTCGGAGCCCTCTCGTCATGAAACCCACCTCGAACCGCCGCGGCGGCGAGCGCGCGATCGCCCGTGTGGCGACCGCCCTGATTGCCGCCCTCGCAGCCACGGTCCTGCCCCTGGTGGCGAGCTCGGGCATCGCGCCCGCCGTCGCGGCCACCCCGCTGACCAACCTCGACCACCTGAACTGGCTGACCACCCAGGTCGACCCGCCGGACCAGGACGGTCACACCACCTACCGGCTCGCCGAGCAGCCCGAGGTCGGCGTGCTGTGGACCTACGCCGAACCCGACGGCTCCGGCGGCTGGAAGCACGTCGGCGGCGGCGAGCACCACGCCGACGGCACCTGGGGCCAGGGCGCCTACAACGCCGACGACATCGCCCGCGCGGCCGTCGTCTACCTGCGGCACTGGCAGCAGACCGGTGACACCGACAGCCGCGACCACGCCTACCAGCTGCTGCGCGGGCTGACCTACCTGCAGACCTCGACCGGCGACAACGCCGGCAACGTCGTCCTCTGGATGCAGCCGGACGGCACGCTCAACCCGAGCGCCGAGCCGAAGGAGCTCCCGGACCCCTCCGACAGCGGCCCGTCGTACTGGCTCGCCCGCACCATCTGGGCGCTCGGCGAGGGCTACGCCGCGTTCCAGGGAGACGACCCGCAGTTCGCGTCGTTCCTGAAGGACCGGCTCGACCTCTCGATCGGCGCCCTCGACCGCCAGGTGCTCGACAAGTACGGCGAGCACCTGGACATCGACGGCGAGCCCGCCCCGGCATGGCTGATCACCGACGGCGCCGACGCCTCCGCCGAAGCGGCCCTCGGGCTGGCCGCCTACGTCAAGGCCGGCGGCACCGACCAGGCGCGCACCGCGCTGAAGCAGCTGACGGACGGCATCTCGGAGCTGTCCGACGGCGACGCCCGGACCTGGCCGTTCGGCGCGCGCCGCCCGTGGGCGCTGTCGCGCTCGATGTGGCACGGCTGGGGAGCCCAAATGCCCTCCGCCCTGGCCCGCGCGTCGACCGTGCTCGGCGACTCCAGCCTGTACGACGCAGCCGCCAAGGACTCGTTCACGTTCGACCCGTGGATGCTGACCTCCGGCGGGCCGGACAACGGCCGGCTGCCGACGCGGATCGACCGCAGCCAGATCGCCTACGGGGTCGACGCCCGGCTGCAGGGCCTGCTCGCCACCGGCGACGCGAACGCCTCCGTCCGTGACGCCGCGAACGCCCTGGCGGGCATCGTGGGCGCCTGGTACTTCGGCGCCAACCCGGCCGGCGAGCCGATGTACGACCCGGCCACCGGCGTCACCTACGACGGCATCGGCGGCGACGGCAAGATCAACCACAACTCGGGCGCCGAGTCGACGATCCACGGCCTGCTCTCGATGCTCGCGCTCGACGCGCACCCGGACGTGGCCGCCGCCGCGCAGTCCATGCACGCCATCGACCGGCGGGTCGGCACCACGACCGTCCAGGCCGAGGAGGCGAAGCTGATCGGCGACGCCCGGGCCGTGACGCCCGAGTCGCTGTGGACCGGCGAGTCCCAGTACGGCGGCACCGGCTACGTCGAGCTCGGCGACGGCAGCCGTGCGGTCATCGACCTGCCGGCGCACCCGCGCTCGCTGGTGCTCCCGGTCGTCGACCTGCGGCCCGGCTCGTCGGCCGTGACGACGTTCGCGACCGACGACGAGACCCTCGGCTCGGTCCGGTCCGGCGACATCGGCCCGCAGGGCGACTCCCCGGCTCCCGGCGCGCTGCTGCCGGTCACGCTGGACCGGTCGATCAGCAAGGGGATCCGCAGCCTGACGGCCACGACGACCGCCGACGGTGACGACACCACCCGGCTCGACGCGGTGATGCTCGAGCCGGTCGTGTCCCGCCTGGTGCTGTCCGGCGACGGCCACGGCACGGCCCTGCTGTCGAGCCGTGCCGCGAAGCCTGAGAACGCCGTCGCGGACCTCGCCGGACACGGCCCCGCCACGGTCTCGTCGTACGACGGCAGCGGCCACCTGGTCGCGACGAAGACCACCCCGGCACGGCGTGTGCACGTCCGCGTCCCGCCGGGCGGTTTCGCTGTTGTCTCCCGGTTTTTGAGGTGCTTGCTAAGCGAGCGTCTCGAAATCACCGCAACCCACAGACAAGTCCCAACCCAGAAAGAGGCACCATGACCACCCCCCGCGCCCAGTTCCCCCTCGGGCCGTTCACGCCCTACGACCAGAACCCGATCATGCGTCCGCAGGGCGACGGCTGGGAGTCCGCCAGCGTCTACAACCCGGCCGCCGTCGTGAAGGACGGCAAGGTCGTCCTGCTCTACCGCGCGCACGCCGACGACATCGTGTCCCACGTCGGGCTGGCCACCAGCGACGACGGCATCCACTTCGAGCGGCACCCCGAGCCGGCGATGTCGCCGAGCGAGGACTACGAGGTGCACGGCTGCGAGGACCCGCGGGTCACCGAGATCAACGGCACCTACTACATGACCTACAGCGGGTACGACGGCACCCGCGCGCTGCTGTGCCTGGCGACGTCGACCGACCTTTTCACCTGGACCAAGCACGGCCCGATATTCCCGGAGTTCAACACGTTCCTGCCGCAGGGCAACGGGCTCGAGGGCGGCTGGAGCAAGGCCGGCGGGATCCTGCCGGTGCAGGTCGACGGCCGCTGGCTGATGTACTTCGGCGAGGGCTCGATCTGGTACGCGTGGTCCGACGACCTGATCCACTGGACGCCCGGCCCGCAGGACGAGCCGCTGATGCCGCCGACCCCGCCGGGCACGTTCGGCGAGTACCTCGTCGAGGTCGGCCCGCAGCCGATCGTCACCGACAACGGGTTGATCCTTCTGCTGCACAACGCGGCGGTGAAGAACGAGGATGGCACCGTGCGCTACACCTGCGGGCAGCTGCTCTTCGACCCGAAGCGGCCGACGGAGATCCTCGCCCAGATGAACCGGCCGTGGCTGGAGCCGACGACGTACGAGGACCAGCACGGGCTGGTGTCCAACGTGACGTTCGTCGAGGGCCTCGTCCACTTCAAGGACACCTGGTTCGCCTACTACGGGCAGAGCGACTCGACCCTCGGCGTCGCCACCTTCAAGGTGGGCGAGACCTGGTCCGACCTGCGCGAGCCGACCCTGGAGGGAGCGTCCCGGTGCCCGGTTGGCTGACCAACCCGGCCCACCATCGCTGGCTGGAGGCGGAGGGCGACCGGCTGCTGAAGTTCAGCCGCGCCTCCCGCCACCCGGCGGGCGGGTTCGCCTGGCTCGACGTCGCCGGTCGCCCCGATTTCGACCGCCCCGTCGAGCTGTGGATCACCTGCCGGATGACCCACGTGTTCGCACTCGGTCAGCTGCTCGGCCGGCCGGGTTGCGGCCCGCTGGTCGAGCACGGGCTGAAGACGATCCAGGGCCGGTTCCGCGACCACGCCAACGGCGGCTGGTACGCCGCGGTGGACGCCGACGGTCCGGTCGAGACGACGAAGGCGGCCTACCCGCACGCCTTCGTGGTGATCGCCGCGTCCAGCGCCGCGGCGGCCGGGCACCCGGCGGGGCGGCAGCTCCTCGACGACGCCCTCGACGTGCTGCTCGACCGGTTCTGGGACGACGAGCACGGCATGGTCGTCGAGGAGTGGAACGAGGACTTCACCTCGCTCGACGACTACCGCGGGGTCAACGCCAACATGCACACCGTCGAGGCGTTGCTCGCCGCGGCCGACGTCACCGGCGACCGGACCCTGGTGGAGAAGGCGGGCCGGATCACCACCCGGGTCGTGCACGACCTGGCCCGCGGCAACGACTGGCGGATCCCCGAGCACTTCGACACCGACTGGCAGCCGATCCTCGACTACAACAAGGACACGCCGGCGGACCCGTTCCGCCCCTACGGCGCGACGATCGGCCACTGGCTCGAGTGGTCGCGGCTGACGCTGCACGTCGCCGCGGCGCTCGGTGAGGACGCGCCGATGTGGGCCCGTGACGACGCCCGCGCCCTGTTCGACGCGGCCATCAAGGAGGGCTGGGCCGTCGACGGCGCCGACGGGTTCGTCTACACCGTCGACTGGGAGGGCCGGCCCGTCGTACGCGAGCGGATGCACTGGGTCGCCGCCGAGTCGACCGCGACAGCGGCCGCGCTGTTCCAGGCGACCGGCGAGGCGTCGTACGACGACTGGTACCGCACCTGGTGGGACCACATCGACGAGGTCTTCCTCGACCACGAGCTCGGGTCGTGGCGCCACGAGCTCGACCCGAGCAACCGGCTCAGCGGCGTGACCTGGAACGGCAAGCCCGACACCTACCACGCCTTCCAGGCCACGCTGATCCCCCGGCTCCCGCTCACCCCGACGCTGGCCACCGCGCTCCGCGACGGTCTCATCGATGCCGATGGCTGAGCAGGGAGCGCGGAGCGAACGTCTCGAAATCACGCCGCGGACAAGCACCGACTGTCCCGTGGGCAGCGGCCTGACGGGAGGTGTCACGAGTGAGACCATGGGCCTATGGCGATGACCCTGCGGCTGACCGACGAGGAGACTGAGGCGCTGCGCCGCCGGGCTCAGCGTGAGGGACGCACGATGCGGGACGTGGCCAGGCAGGCCGTTCGCGAGTACATCGAGAGCCACAGCCGGGCAGAGCTGCTCGACCAGGTTCTGGACGAGGACCTGCCGAGCTACGCCGAGGCCCTGGAGCGGCTCGGTCAGTGATCTACACGTGTCCCCCGTTCGAGATGCTGCACCTCGCGCGGAGACCGCGTCGACCGCCGGCCGCACGACTGGCGGCCCCTCAGCTGAGGAGCCACCAGTCGTAGGCCTCACACCAGCACGCCGCCGATGGTCATCACGCCGTCCGGGTCGTAGGTCCGGATCGCCCGGCGCAGCCGCGCGAGGGTGACCTCGTCGTAGGCGTCGACGTACTCCTCCGGCGTGAACGTGAAGTTCGGCAGCCGGTGGGCGCCCACCCATGGAGCCATCGCCGAGAGGATCTCGGCAGCGTGGGCCTCCACACCGGGCACGTCCGCGATCCCGACGATGAGCAGCGAGTACGCCGCGTCGCGCGACGCGAACGCGCTCGGGTGCTCGCCGGGGCGGCTGAACGCGCCACCCAGCTGCCGCACCTCCACCAGGATCTGCGGCGAGGCCGCGGCCGGCCCCGTCAGTGCGAGCAGCGCGTCGGCCGCCTCCTGGGGGAAGTCGGTGAGCACGTGGCCGGCCTCGTATGCCGGGGTCGGGTCGAGCGGGTCGGTGTGCACCGAGTCGATCGCCGTGTAGGGCTTGTCGGCCACGTCGTCGAGGATGACGGGGGCGTCGGCTCCCATCGCGGCGAACCAGCGCTCCCCCTCGGCGGCCGAGCCGGTCCACACGAAGCGCACCGACAACGTCAGTCGCCCGGCGAGCATGGGCGGCACTCCCTCCATCTCGGGGAGCTGGAACAGCGCGAAGGACGTGGTGCCCTCCTCGGGCAGCTCCTCCGACCACGCGCGCCAGGCCTCGATGACGGAGGCCGCGTCCGCGCCGTCGAACCACAGCGACCCGCCGTAGAACCGCGGCTGGTGGACCAGGTCGAACTCGATCGCCGTGACGATCCCGAGCATCCCCTTGCCGCCCCGCAGCGCGAAGAAGAGCTCCGGGTGCTCGGTCGGGGTGACCCGCCGGAGCACGCCGTCGCCGGTGACGACCTCGATGGCGCGGACCTTGTCGGCGGCGAGCCCGTAGGTGCGGGCCATGGGCCCGAGCCCGCCGCCGGTCGTGTAGCCGACGATGCCGACGTCGGTGATCGAACCTGACAGCGGGGCCAGGCCGTGCTCCGCGGCGGCCTCCACGACGCGGAGCCACTTGACGCCGGCTCCGGCGCGAGCCCAGCCCTCGGGGTGGACGACCACCTCGTCGAGCTCCTTGGTGGTGACCAGCAGCTCGGTGGTCAGCTCGGCCATCGGGCCGTGGCCGGTCGCCTGCGGGGTCACCCGGATGCCGTGACGGGCAGCGAACTGCACGGCCTCGACGACGTCCTGTGCGTCGTGCGCCGCGAGGACGGCCGCGGGGCGGACCGGGACGGCGAGGTTCCACGGCGAGACGAGCGCGTCGTACTTCCGGTCGCCGGGCACCGCGACGGTGCCGATGGTGAGAGCGTCCAGCTCCTCGAACGGTGCGTCGTGAGCGATGCTGGTCTGAGCGATGGTCATGCTTCCTCCGGTGAGCGTGTCGTCGTTGACCCGACCACGGTGGAGCGGCGTGCTTGCGGGCGACTTGAACGCGACTTGAGACCCGCAGCGAGGTCAGTCGTCGGAGGTCGCCCTGGGCGCCACGAACAAGCCGTCCGGGTCCGCCGATCGACGGATCTGCAGGAGCCGGTCGTACGACGCCGCCGACCAGCCGCGCCGAGCCGCAGCCTCGTAGGCCATGGAGAGGTACGACGCGCTGGAGGTCCAGGGGGCGAGCGACTCCAGGACCCGCAGGGCGTCCTCGCGCACGGCGCCCCAGCCGGTGCCCACGTCGAGCCCGACACCGAGCACCAGGAAGGCGCCGGTCAGGTGGTCGAGCGCGCCACCGCGGGGTGTGGGCCGCGCCAGCGCGCCCCCGAGCTGTCGCAGCTCGACGAAGAGCAGGTTGCTGCCGGAGCCGGGCCCGGCCGCGGCGTCCAGCGCGTCCACCGCGTCAGCGGGGAGGCCGTGGACCAGCACGCTGTTGGCGTAGACCGCGGTGGGCTCCTGGGGGTCGAGCTGCAGGTGGGCGATGTCGGCGGCCGGCACCTGCTCGAAGGTGTCGATCTCGGGCCGCAGGGCCCGAAGCGGGGCGAGCGCGCGGGCCCCCGCCTCGGCGTCGCCCTGCGCCACCGCGTCGATCATGACGAGCTGGCGACCCCGCAGCTGGGTGGGCAGCCAGTCGACGTCGGGCACCTGGAACAGCCGGGCCACGCTCGTCACCGACTCGGGTGCGTCCTCGGCCCACTCCCCCCACACGGCGAGGACGCGGCGGGCGTGCCGCCAGTCCCAGGCGAGCATCCCGGCGTACGCCGTCCGCACCGGCAGCAGGTCGAACTCCAGCGACGTGACGACCCCGAAGCCGCCGCCACCGCCGCGGGCCGCCCACAGGAGGTCCGGGTCCTGGTCCTCGGTGGCGCGTACGAACGTCCCGTCGGCGAGCACCAGCTCGACGGCCGTGATCGCGCTGCACTGCAGCCCGTGCTGGCGGGCGTACCAGCTCACGCCGCCGCCGAGCGAGGAGCCGACGACACCCACGCCGGGGCTGGACATGTGGCGCGCGGCCAGCCCGACCTTGCCGGCCCGGCTGATGACGTCTCCCCAGAGCACGCCCGCGTCGGCCCGCGCCGTACGACGCGCCGCGTCCACACGCAGCCCGGTCATCGCCGAGGTGCGCAGCAGGACGGCGTCGCCGAGACGGCCGGCGAGCGGCGGGGCGCCGTGGCCGGTGCCCTGTGGTGCAACGCGGAGGCCCGACGCGGCGGCGGCACGTACGATGCGGCCGACCTCGTCCGGGTCGGCCGGGTAGACGACCGCCGCCGGGCGCTCGTCGACCTGAAGGTTCCACGGCATCCGCGCCTCGTCGTAGAGGGGGTCACCGGGCAGGTGGACGGCACCGCCGGCCAGCCCGCGCAACGCCTCGGCGTCGGCGGTCGGGAGGGGCGTGGACTCGGGCACCGTCACCACCTCACTGTGTGGGCGTCCCAGCATGGCTGGGCTGACTTGAGGATGACTTGAGCCGCCGCTTCAGGCGCTCGTGGAGGAGCGCCCGCTCGCCCGCGGGGATGTCGGCGTGGATGGCGTCGCGGACCAGCGGGTTGACGAAGTCCAGCGGCTGTCCGTCGAGGAGGATCTCGCTGCGGGCGAGCAGGTCGAGGGCCGCCGCGACGTCCTCGACCGCGTGCTGTGCGAGGTCGGCCACGCTCACCAGGTCCGCCGCCGGACCGAGCACCGCCACCGCCCGCGCGACGTTCGTGACCGCCGCCGGCATGCGGCGCAGCCGTAGCGCCACCAGCGAGGTGATCGCGCGCGAGCCCACCGCCCTGACCGTGTCGACGTGGGAGGAGTCCGGCGGAACGCCCTCGTCCGCCAGCGCGCGCAGCAGCTGGCGCAGCAGCAGCGGGTTGCCCGACGTCATCCGGTGGCATGCGGACACGAACGGCTCGGCAGCCCGGCCCAGGCGCTCGGTCACCAGGGTGGCGGTGGCCGCCTCGGAGAGGGGCGCAGGGTGCATCACCACGACCGACTCGTTGCCGGCGAGCTCGGCGAGCAGGTCGTCGGCCTGGTGCGGCTCACCGGTGCGCAGCGCCAGCGCGACGAGCACGGGCTTCCCCTCGAGGCGCCGGACCAGGTAGGCGAGGAACCGCAACGACGCCTCGTCGCTCCACTGCACGTCGTCGACGCACAGCACGCACGGGCCTTCGTCGGCGAGCCTCGTCACCACCTCGTGGAGCCCGCGGAGCACGGCGAACGCCTCGTCACGACGTACGACGTCGTCCACCGCGCTGTCGAACAGCTGCCGGGCAACGCCCCACTCGAACCCCTGCTCGAGGGCGCTGCTCCGCGCGAACCTCACCCCCAGGCCGGCACCGACGGCGACTCGGCGCAGCTCGTCGAGCAACCTGGTCTTCCCGATGCCCGCCGGCCCCTCGACCAGCAGGCAGCCGTGCCGCCCCGCGCTTAGCTCGTCCACCATGGTGCGGAGGACGCCCGTCTCGCGCTCGCGGTCCACGAGTCCGTCGGGCGTCCGTTGCTGCGGGACGAGCGCGGTCTGCTCCCTGCCGGCCGGACGAACGGGCGCGTCCAGCTCCGGTGACTGGGCGAGCACCTCCGCCTCGAGCGAGCGCAGCGCGGGCCCGGGGTCGACGCCGAGCTCCTCGGCGAGCACCGTGCGCGCCCGGCGCAGTGCCGCCAGCGCGGCGGCCTGGCGGTGCGCCCGGTAGAGGGCGAGCGTGAGGAGACGCCAGCGCTCCTCGCGCAACGGGTCCTCCTTCACGAGCGCCTCGAGGTCGCCGATGACGAGCTGGGCCTCGCCGAGCTCCAGGCGGGTGCCGAGCAGGCGTTCGCGGGCCACCATGCGCAGCTCCGTGAGCCGGGCGACCTCGGCCTCGGCCCAGGCCTCCCCCGCGTAGTCGGCGTACGCGGGCCCCCGCCACAGCCGCAGCGCACCGTCCAGAGCGCACACGGCCTCCGCGGGTGCAAGCCCGGCCGCCGACTCGACGGTCGCCTCGAAGGCCCACGCGTCCACGGCGTCGGTCGGGAGCCGCAGCACGTAGCCGCGGCCGGCACGCGCGAGAACCCCCTCGCGCTGCCGGGCGCTCGCATCCGGCTCGAGCCGCCGTCGCAGGTGGCTGACGTAGGCCTGCAGCGCGCCGTTCGCGTTCGCAGGCGAGCGGTCGCCCCACACGCAGTCCACGAGCCGATCGGCCGGGACGACCTGGTCGCGCTGCATGACGAGCGCCGCGAGCACGGCACGCTGTCGCCGCCCGCCCAGGGCCACGGCCACGCCGTCTCGCGTGGCCGTGACCTCGCCGAGCACGTGCAGGTGAAGTCCCGGCTGCCCGTCCACCCACTTCCTCGTCTCGTCTGCGTCGAGAATAGGGCCGCCACGGCACTTCTGCCCTCCCGATTCTCGGAAATGGCTCCGGCTCATGTAAGGAACTCCGGCGGTTGATCACCGCTGCGGGTCCCGGGATGGTGAGTATCCCGGCTGGTCCGGTGAGTGGCGTCGAGACGGGCTCTGAGGTGCCGACCTGCAAGTCGGTGGCCTCGT
>JBQCEF010000029.1:0-10858 GCA_051960495.1 Nocardioides sp.
CACGAGTCGCTCGCCGAGGACTTCGCGGACACGTTCCAGGCCGCCCTGGCCGCGATGCAGATCGGCCCCGGGACTGATCCGGCCAACGACCTCGGAGCGATGGTGAGCCTCAAGGAGCGCGACAAGATCCTGGAGCTGGTGGGCTCGGCCGAGGACGAGGGAGCGCTTGCCACGGCCGTGTCACAAGCCCCCGACGGCGGCGCCTTCGTCTCGCCGCACATCGTCCGTGGCGTGCGTCACGGGTCCGTCCTGACCCGCACCGAGATCTTCGGGCCTGTGGCGCCGGTGGTGACTTTCACCGACACGGACGAGGCCGTCTTCATGGCCAACGACACCGACTACGGGCTCATCTCCTACGTCTTCGCCAAGGACGCCGGCGAGGGCATCAGGGTCGGGCGGCGGATGGAGTCGGGGATGGTCGCGGTCAACCGCGGGGTCGCGTCGGATCCCGCCGCCCCCTTCGGAGGCATGAAGGAGTCGGGGCTCGGGCGCGAGGGCGGCTTCGCCGGCATCCATGAGTTCCTCGAGACCCAGTACCTGGCGGTGGACCTGTAGCTACGGCGGGCGGCGGGAACGGCCCTCGACCGTCGCAGCCCACCCTGGCCGCCCTCACTACGATGGCCGCACGAGCCGTCGACGAGAGGGAGCCCTCATGAACGACCCGCGTGCAGGCCAGGTCGCGTCCGCCTCGGACCTCGTCGACGTCGCCCACCTCGTCACCGCCTACTACACCGGTGATCCCGACCCGACCGACCCCGACCAGCGCGTCTCGTTCGGCACCTCCGGCCACCGCGGAAGCAGCCTCGCCAACGCGTTCAACGAGGCCCACATCCTCGCGACCACGCAGGCGATCTGCGACTACCGCAAGGGCCAGGGGTACGACGGGCCGCTGTTCCTCGGCCGCGACACGCACGGTCTCTCCGAGCCGGCCTGGGCCACGGCGCTGGAGGTGCTCGCCGCGAACGACGTGACCGTGCTCGTCGACGACCGCGACGGCTACACGCCCACCCCGGCGGTCTCGCACGCGATCCTCCGCGCCAACCAGGATCAGCGGAGCAAGGGCAACGCCGGAACCGCCGACGGCATCGTGGTCACGCCCTCGCACAACCCGCCGGCCGACGGCGGCTTCAAGTACAACCCGCCGCACGGCGGCCCGGCCGACAGCGAGGCCACGTCGTGGATCGCGGACACGTCAAACTGTTACCTCGCGGCCGGCCTCGACGGGGTGCGCCGGGTCCCGTTCTCGCGGGCTCGCGCCGCGGCGGCGTCGTACGACTTCCTCGGCACCTACGTCGACGACCTGCCGAACGTGCTCGACCTCGACCGGGTCCGCGAGGCCGGCGTGCGGATCGGCGCCGACCCGCTCGGCGGCGCCTCGGTCGGCTACTGGGGCGAGATCGCCGACCGGCACGGCCTCGACCTCACCGTGGTCAACCCCGCGGTCGACCCGACGTGGCGGTTCATGACGCTGGACTGGGACGGCAAGATCCGGATGGACTGCTCATCGCCGTTCGCGATGGCCTCGCTGATCTCGCGCAAGGACGAGTACGCGATCGCGACCGGCAACGACGCCGACTCCGACCGGCACGGCATCGTCACGCCCGACGCCGGCCTGATGAACCCCAACCACTACCTCGCGGTCGCGATCGGCTACCTGTACGGCGGGGCGCGTCCCGACTGGCCCGGGGCCGCCGCCATCGGGAAGACCCTGGTGTCCTCCTCGATGATCGACCGGGTCGCCGCCTCGGTGAACCGCACGCTCGTCGAGGTGCCGGTCGGGTTCAAGTGGTTCGTGCCCGGCCTGCTCGACGGGTCGGTCGCCTTCGGGGGCGAGGAGTCGGCGGGCGCGTCGTTCCTGCGCCGCGACGGGTCGGTGTGGACCACCGACAAGGACGGCATCCTGCTGGCGCTGCTGGCCTCGGAGATCCAGGCCGCCACCGGCAGGTCGCCCTCGGAGCACTACGCCGAGCTGACCGGGCGCTACGGCTCCCCGGCCTACGCCCGCGTCGACGCCCCGGCCGACCGCGCGCAGAAGGCCAAGCTCGCCGCGCTCTCGCCGTCCGACGTGACGGCCTCCAGGCTCGCCGGCGAGGAGATCACCGCGCGGCTGACCGAGGCGCCCGGGAACGGCGCCAAGATCGGCGGGCTCAAGGTCACCACCGAGAACGCCTGGTTCGCGGCGCGACCGTCCGGCACCGAGGACGTCTACAAGATCTACGCGGAGTCGTTCCGCGGCCCCGAGCACCTGGCGCAGGTCCAGCAGGAGGCCCGGGAGGTCGTATCCGCCGCGCTGGGCTGAGCCACCGGCCCGGGCCGGGTGCAAGGTTCCGCGAGGGCGCCCGCGACTTCGTGCGCCTGGGGCCCGTGCAGGGGGCCCACCGCGTTGCCGTCCGTGCGGGGGTGAGCGTCGCCGTCCCCCTGTTGACGGTGCTGGCGCTCGACCGGCCCGCGTGGTCGCTCTACGCCGCCTTCGGGGCGTTCACGTCCCTCTACGGGCGCAACCACGTCCACCTGTCGCGCGTGGCGATGCAGGCGAGCGCGGGTGCGGCGCTGTGCATCGCGGTGACTCTCGGGGCGCTGGTCGGCACGCTCGACGGACGCGCGTGGGTCGCCGTCCTGGGGACCGCCCTGGTCGCCGCCCTCGGCACGATCCTCTCCTCGGTCGAGGACTGGCACCCGCCCGTCCGCTGTTCCTGGTGTTCGCGTTCGGCGCGGTGGCCTCGGTCCCGCACCGGCTCGACCAGGTGCCGGTGGCTGTCGGCGTCGCGCTGGCGAGCGCGCTCTTCGTCTTGGTCGTGGGCAACGTCGGCGCGTTCGTACGACGAGGGCCGCGGACCGCACCGGTCCGCCTGGCCCCCGCGCTGACCTGGGCACCGGTCCGCAACGGCGTGGCGGCGCTCGTGGCCGGCGCCATCGGGACCGGGGTCGGGATCGGGCACCCCTACTGGGCCACCGTGGCTGCGGTCGCGCCGCTGTCCGCCCGCGGGATCGGCCACCAGCTGGTGCGCGCGGGCCACCGTGTGGTCGGCACGCTCCTCGGGCTGATCGCCAGCGCCACGCTGCTGGTGTTGCACCTCGGGCCGGTCCCCACCGTCCTCGTCGTGGTGCTGCTGCAGATCGCGACCGAGCTGCTGGTCGGCCGCAACTACGTGGTGGCGATGGTGTTCATCACCCCGATGGCGCTGCTGATGGGCCAGCTCGCCGCGCCGCGGCCGGTCGGCGTGCTGCTGTTCGACCGGGGCGTGGAGACCGCGATCGGCGCCGCGGTGGCCATCGCCCTCGTCGGACAGAGCGTCGTCCTCGCTCATCGGCAATCCGGCTCCTGATCCAATAGTTGACAGTTCAACAATGGCGGGGTACTGTCTACTCATTCGTTGAAAGTTCAATCGTCAGTCAAGGAGACAATCTCATGGGTCTGTTCAACCGCTCCTCCGAGGCCACCACGACCACCACGCCCGCGACCGGCACCGGCTTCGACGCCGGCACCGTCGCCATCGAGGACATCGCCGGCGACTACGCCCTCGACGTCACCCACACCCGCATCGGCTTCTCCGCCCGGCACGCGATGGTCACCACCGTCCGTGGTCAGTTCGGCGAGTTCGAGGGCACTGCGCACATCGACACCGCGAACCCGGCCGACTCCAGCGCCAAGGTCGCCATCAAGGCCGCCAGCATCAGCACCGGCAACGCCGACCGCGACGGTCACCTGGTGTCCGCGGACTTCTTCGACGTGGAGAACTACCCCGAGATCGGCTTCGTGGCCACCGACGTCAAGAAGATCGACGCCGCCACCTGGCAGGTCACCGGCGACCTGACCATCAAGGGCGTCACCAACCCCGTCACCGTCGAGTTCGAGGCCACCGGCTCGGCCCGCGACCCCTTCGGCAACCTGCGCGTGGGCTTCGAGGGCGCCGCGACGATCAACCGCAAGGACTGGGGCCTGACCTGGAACGCGGCCCTCGAGACCGGCGGCGTGCTGGTCAGCGAGAAGATCAAGCTCGAGTTCGACGTCTCGGCGATCGCCACCCCCGCGGGCGCCTGAGCGCCTGCGTCACGCCGAACGGCGGCCGGTCCCACCAGGGTCCGGCCGCCGGCTCACGTCTCCGGGTCGGTCCCGACGCCGGAGTTCGAGCGCGCTACCAGTCGGGTCAGCCCCGCGTCTCGATCCCGGCCAGGACGTCCTCGGGATCGTGCGCGGCCGAGTCGGTGCCCGGCCCGCCGTACAGGAAGTCGAGCGTGTCGTCCGTGCTGAACAGCTGGTCGGCGCCCGCGCCGCCTGCCAGGGTGTCGACACCGGCGCCGGCGAGGAGCCGGTCGGCACCCGCGCCGCCGAACATCGTGTCGGAGCCGTCGCCACCGCGGAGCTCGTCGCCGCCGAGGCCGCCGCGCATCACGTCGTCGCCCGCCATGCCGAGGAGATCGTCGCTGCCTGGGCCGCCGACCAGGCGGTCGTGCCCGGAGTAGCCCATGAGCCTGTCGTCGCCGCGCTCGCCGTACAACGTGTCGGCGTAGCCCCCGCCGTTCCCGCGGACGTAGTCGTCGCCGGCGCCCCCGTAGACGGTGTAGGCCGCCGAGGGCATCCACCACGGGATGTCGGTGAACACCGCGTCGTCCCGGTCGCCCAGGTGCAGCACGACCCGGGTGACGAACCGGGCATCACAGTCCACCTCGTAGAGCCCGTCCTGCCGGCAGTCCGCCGAGGTGATCGGGTTGGGGTCGGGCGGCGTCTCGAGGATCGCGATGTGGCCGCTCTTGTCGTCGGCGACGGTCACGGCGTTGGCGTCGCCGGGGGCGGCCCTGAAGATAAGCGTTCCGCCCGAGATATCGACGGTGCCTGCCGTCGCCACCGCCGCGGCCGAGCCACCTCCGGCGGCTCCGAGTGCAGGTGCGACGAGGCCGGCGACCGACGCCGCCGCCACGAGCAGGGCACGTGCTGTCCGGGTCATCATGGTGCTCCCTCCGTTGGCGAGAGCGCGGCCGAGCCCAGGGTCTGCGCCCTCGGCTCTCACGCTCCCCCCGCCCGCACCAGCGGGCCAGGGCCCAACGGCGTGCCCGGAAGTGCTCAGTCGAACCAGGTGCTCTCCTCGCCGTGCTCGGAGCGCCACGCCACCACGGTGGTGGTGAGCAGCACCAGGGCGGTCAGGATCAGCACCGACCCGGTCACCGGGCCCCAGACGCTGTCGGCCGTCGAGTCCAGCGCCGGCCAGGACACGTCGTCGACCACCAGCATCAGCACCCCGACGGCGATGGAGCCCAGGGCGAACGCCACCGTGCCGCCGGTGCGCCACGGGCTGGCGACTGCTTCCTTCTGCGCCTTCTTGGCCGACTCCTTCGCCTTGCCGACCAGTCGCTGTGCCCAGACGTACTCCGTCGCGAGCACGGCGAGCCCGGCGGCGACGAGCAGGATGCCGGGGCCGGGCAGCACCAGCAACGCCACGCCGCCGGCCACGAGAGCGATCCCGACGACCGTGACCGCGGACTTCTTCAGCCACTTCATGCGAGCAGGGTGCCCCCGCGCGCACCGGGCGACACGCAGCCCGCCGCCGGGACCTTCGCCCCTGGGACCGGATCGGTCCCCGCGGCAGGCTGCAGATGTGAGTCGACAGGCCCCGCTTGCCTGTCCGGATCGAAGGAGCAGACATGCGCGCGGAGGTAGGTGACCGGCTCGTCATCCACGGGCTGCACGTCGACGACCCGGTCCGTGACGGCGAGATCCTGGAGGTGCGCGGCAAGGACGGCGCCCCGCCGTACGTCGTGCGCTGGAGCGACGACGGTCACGAGGCGTTCGTGTTCCCTGGGCCGGACGCGACGATCCAGCACTTCGAGCACGGCCAGGCGCGCTGACCTCATCAGCGGCGCTCGCAACTGCCTTGCCTGCCGCCCCGGCTCACCGCGCCGCCGCGCCCGCGCCGACCGGCGTCAGGTAGTGGGTGAACCACTCCGTGGCGAGCCCGGCCACCGACTGGAGCGCGCCGGCCTCCTCGAACAGGTGGGTCGCCCCCGGCACGACCGAGAGCCGGTGCCGGCACTGCAGCGAGGCCAGGGCGCGCCGGTTCAGGTCGAGTACGACGGGGTCGCGGCCGCCGACGATCAGCAGGGTCGGGGCCTGCACCAGCGGGAGCCGGCTGCCCGCGAGGTCGGGCCGCCCGCCCCGGGAGACGACCGCGGCAACCCGGGACCCGGGCTCCGCGGCCGCGATCAGCGCCGCGGCAGCGCCCGTGCTCGCCCCGAAGTAGCCGATGGGCAGGTGCTCGAGGCCGCGCTCGTCCGACACCTGTCGCGCCACGGCACTGAGCCGGGTGGCCAGCCGCTCGACGTCGAAGGCGCTCGCGCGGGTGACCTCCTCGGCCGGTGTGAGCAGGTCGAGCAGCAGCGTGCCCAGCCCCGCCCGGTTCAGCTCGTGCGCCACGAACTGGTTGCGCGGGCTGCGCCGGCTGCTGCCGCTGCCGTGTGCGAAGAACACCAGGCCGTGCGCGTCGCGGGGCACGGTCAGCCGGCCCGCCAGGCGCCCGGTCGCGGTCAGCACGCTGACCTCCTCGTCGCGGATCAGCGGCGGCAGCGAGGCGGGCTCGGTGCCCGCGGAGGAGCGCAGCAGCAGCGAGGTCACCTCGGCGTCGGAGGTCTGGGTGAAGTCGCGGTACCACTGGCCGACGCTGAAGAACGGGCGCGGTGTGCGCAGGCACACGATCTCGTCGGCCACGTCCGCGAGGGCGTGCAGGGCCTCGTCGGGAGCCACCGGGACGGCGATGACCACGCGCCGCGCGCCGTGGGCCCGGACCACGCGGCAGGCCGCCGTCATGCTCGAGCCGGTGGCGATCCCGTCGTCGACGATGATCGCGGTCCGGCCGGCCAGGGGCACAGGGGCGCGCTCGCCCCGCAGCCGCTGTGCGCGGTCGGCCACCTCGGCGCGCTCACGCAGCTCGACCCGGGCGAGCTCGGCGGGGTGCACGCCGTAGCGCCGCAGGACGTCCTTGTCGACCACGCGCACGTCGCCCTCGCCGACGGCTCCCATGGCCAGCTCGGGACGGCTGGGCACGCCGAGCTTGCGCACCACCACGACGTCGAGCGGGAGGGCGAGGGCCTCGGCGACCTCCGCCGCCACCGGCACTCCGCCGCGAGGGATCCCCAGCACCACCCGGTCCTCGCCGGGCCTGGCCGGCAAGGTCCCGACCAGCTTCGCTGCCAGCTGTGTCCCTGCATCAGCGCGATCTCGGAAGAGCATGCGCCACCTCCCGACAGGAGCCCCCGCAACCCCAGTAGACGAGGTGCGGGGGTTCCTGGCAAGGGCCGGACGTCACTCCACGGGGTAGTTCGCCAAGAAGACCTGCTTCGGGTCGTGCCGGTCACGGATCGCGCGCAGTCGCTGCCAGGTCGCGTCGGCGTAACCGCTGGCCGCGTCCACCGGGCGTTCGGCCAGGTTGAGGAAGTTCGCGCCGGTCCCGTGCGGGGCGAGTGCCGCGAGCACCCGGTCCACGTCGGCGCTCCCTGCGGCCGCGAGCTCCGGGGTGGCGGCGATCCCGACGAAGAAGGCCGCGTAGCCCCCGTGGAGCCGGTCCAGTGCGCCGCCGTCCGGAGCCGGCCTGCCGAGCGCGCCGCCGAGCTGGCGCAGCTCCGAGACCAGCAAGGTGGTCGGGGACTGCGGCCCCGCGGCGTCGAGGAACGCGGTCACGGTCGCGGCGTCGAGACCGGCGAGCAGCAGGCCGCCGCCGACCGAGGGGGTCGGCCCCTCGGGGTCCATGTGCAGCCCGGACAGCGCCGGCGCCGGGACCCGGCCGAAGGTGTCGATCTCCGGCCTGAGGGCCCGCAGCGGTGCGATCAGCTCCTGGCCGCGCGCGTCGTCGCCGAGCACGGCCCCGTCGACGACGACCAGCCGGCGTCCCCGTAGGAAGTCGGGCAGCTCGGGCATCGGTGGGTAGCGCATGAACCGCAGCGAGGTGGTCACCTCGTCCGGGGCGCCGGCCGACCAGGTGGCCCACGTGCCGAGCACCTCCTCGGCACGGTCGAGGTCCCAGATCAGCATGCCGGCGTAGGCGTCGGCGATCGGGAACAGCCGCAGCTCGAGCGCGGTCACCACCCCGAAGCTGCCGCCGCCCCCGCGCACCGCCCAGAACAGGTCGGGGTTCTCGGTGGCGTCCGCGCGTACGACGCTGCCGTCGGCCGTGACGAGCTCGACGGCGAGGATGCTGTTCGCGGCCAGGCCGTGCTTGCGGGCGTACCAGCCGATCCCGCCGCCGAGCGCGTAGCCGGCGACGCCGACGTCGGGGGAGGAGCCGTGCAGTGCGGCGAGCCCGTGCGGTGCCGCCGCCTCGACGACGTCGCGCCAGAGCACGCCGCTCCCGACCCGGGCCACGCTCCGCGCGGAGTCGACGGTGATGCCCAGCAGCTCGGTGGTCCGGAGCAGCACGGCGTGGCTGAGGTCGCGGCCACCGAGGGCTGCGGCCCCGTGTCCGGTGCCCTGCGGCGCGACCCGCAGCCCCAGGTCGGCGGCGGTGCGTACGACGGCGGCGACGTCCTCGACGGTCCGGGGGACGGCCACGGCGGCCGGTCGCTGGTCGACGGCGACGTTCCACGGCAGGCGCGCCTCGTCGTACGCGTCGTTCCCGGGCAGGTGCACGAACGGGCCGCAGGCGGCCCTCAGCTGCTCGGCGGGGGTGGCGGGGGCTGCCGACGCCGGGTTCGGCGGGGTCTGGACGGTCATGCGGGTGGTTCCTCTCGGGTTGGTGTGGCGGTTCGAATCCCCCCGTGGTCGGTAGACTTCGACAACATGTCGAAGAATTTGCAGAACTCAGTCGACGTCATGGTCGTCGGCGCCGGGCTCGCCGGTCTCGCCTGCGCGACCAGGCTCGCCGCGTCCGGGGTCGCCGTGCGGGTGCTGGAGGCCGGCGACGCCGTCGGCGGCCGGATCCGCACCGACGTCAAGGACGGCTTCCGGCTGGACCGCGGGTTCCAGGTGCTCAGCACGGCCTACCCCGAGGCGCGCCGCGTGCTGGACCTGCGTTCCCTCGACCTGCGCGAGCTCGACAGTGCCGTGGTCGTCCGGCGCGGGGGCCGGCTGCACCGCGTCGCCAACCCGCTGGCCACGCCGGGCGCCGTGCCCGGGCTGCTCGCCTCCTCCTTGCTCGACCCCCGCGGCAAGCTGGCCCTCGCGACGTACGCAGGGCGTGATGCCCTGCTCCCGGCGGACCGCCTCCGGGCGCGTCCCGACGTCAGTGGTCCCGCGGCCTGGCGTGCGGCCGGGATCCCCGACGCGGTGGTGCACGACGTGCTCACCCCGTTCCTGTCCGGGGTGGTCCTCGAGCGCGAGCTCACCGCGTCGCGGCGGTTCCTGGACCTGATGATGCGCATGTTCGCCCGCGGCCGGTCGGCCGTTCCCGCCCTCGGCATGCAGCGGGTGCCCGAGCAGCTCGCGGCCCGGCTGCCCGAGGGCACGCTGCAGCTCGAGGCGCCGGTGGACGAGGTCGGTCCCGACGGCGTCGTCGTCGCGGGGGCCGACCTGCCGGCGCGGGCCGTGGTCGTCGCCACCGACGCGTGGACCGCGGCCCGGCTGGTGCCCGCGCTCGGCGAGCCGCCCGCGGCCCGGGGCGTCACCACCTACTACCACGTCTCTCCTCCCTGGCCCGGCCAGTCCGGGACGCTGGTCGTCGACGCCGACGGCTCGGGCGTGGCCAACAGCGTCGTGCTGACCGCCGCGGCTCCGGAGTACTCCGGCGACGGGCGGTCGCTGGTCGCGACGTCGGTGGTGCACGACCCCTCGGGCGTCCCCGCCGAGCCCGACGTACGTCGAACGCTCGCGTCCTTGCACCGGCGCGACACCGACTCCTGGGAGCTGCTCGCGACCTACGACATCCCCCGGGCGCTGCCCGCGATGACCGCGCCGCACCCGTTCCGCCGCCCGGTGCGCCGCGACGGTGTCTACGTCGCCGGCGACCACCGCGACACCAGCTCCATCCAGGGTGCGCTGGTGTCGGGGCGCCGCGCGGCGGACGCGGTCCTGACCGATCTCGCGCGAGGCCGGTGAGGGCGGGTGGTGGAGCCGCCCTCACCGGCCTGTCACGCAGTGGGTTGCCGGGTCACTGCGTGATGTACATCCGGGCGAACGTCGGCATGCCTCGGATGTTGTCGTTGGCCATGCCGCCGATCTTGGAGCCGTGGATCATCGCAGTACCCGAGTAGCCGAGGTTGACCGCGGGGTAGTACTCGGTCTCCATCTGCTTGTCGAACTCGCCCCAGGCCTTGATCGCCTGCTCCGGCGTCATGGTGTCGAGGATCTTGTCCTGGAGGTCGTCCATCTCCTTGACCTTGAAGTTCGACGGGTTGGGCATGCCCTCCAGGCCGACCAGGTCGCCGGACCACTGGGCCGGGAACCACGTCATGCCCGACGGCCAGTCCGAGCACCAGCCGCTGGAGCGGACGTTCTGCGGGCTGTCGTAGACGGTCCGGTCGGTGCGGCTGGTCGCCGACGTCGTCGCGATCGGCGAGACCTTGAAGCCGGCGGCCTCGAGGCCCTTGACGATCTGGTCCTTGCTCTCGACCGACTCGGGGACGTCGGTGCTGAACAGGAACTTGATCTCGAAGCCCTCGGCACCGGCCTCCTTGAGCAGCTGCTTGGCCTTCTCGGTGTCGGTGTTGACGCCACCGATGCCCAGCGGGTCGTACTCGACACGGCCGGCGGTGCCCGGCGGCAGGATCGAGGTGCCGGGCACGCGGGTCACGCCCTCGACCTCACCAGCACCCTTCCAGTAGGCCTCGTAGGGGAACGCGTAGCCGATGGCCTGGCGCACCTTGAGGTCCTTGATCTTGGTCATGTCGAGGAACCACATGTAGGTGCACGGCGAGGTGCCGGTCACCAGACGGTCCT
>JBQCEF010000030.1:0-6515 GCA_051960495.1 Nocardioides sp.
AAGCTGTTCCAGGTCTGCCGGCAGCGTGGCATCCCGGTCATCACCGTGATCAACAAGTGGGACCGGCCGGGCCTCGAGGCGCTCGAGCTGATGGACGAGATCGAGCGCGAGATCGGGCTCCGGCCGACGCCGCTGACCTGGCCGGTCGGCATCGCCGGCGACTTCCGCGGCGTGCTCGACCGGCGCAGCGGCAGCTTCGTGGAGTTCACCCGCACCGCCGGCGGCGCCACCCGTGCCCCGGAGCGCTGGGTCGACGCCGCCGAGGCCGAGTCGGTCGCGGGCGAGCCGTGGGCCGACGCCTTCGAGGAGCACGAGCTGCTCTCCGCCGACGGTGCCGACCACGACCAGGACACCTTCCTCGCCGGCCGGACGACGCCGGTGCTGTTCGCCTCGGCGATCCTCAACTTCGGTGTCGCGCAGCTGCTGCGCACGCTCGTGGAGATCTCGCCCCCGCCGCAGGCCACGCCCGTCGACGACGGCGCCGCCGTGCGGGAGCTCGACGAGCCGTTCAGCGCTTTCGTGTTCAAGGTGCAGGCCGGCATGGACACCAACCACCGCGACCGGGTTGCGTTCGCGCGGGTCTGCTCCGGGGTGTTCGAGCGCGGCATGACCGTCACCCACGCCACCACCGGCCGGGCGTTCGGCACGAAGTACGCCCAGGCGGTGTTCGGGCGGGAGCGCTCGGTCATCGAGACCGCCTACCCCGGCGACATCATCGGCCTGGTCAACGCCTCCGCGCTGCGCGTCGGGGACACCATCTATGACCGGCGGCCGGTCCGGTTCCCGCCGATCGCCAGCTTCGCCCCGGAGCACTTCGCGGTCACCACCGCCGTCGACAAGGGCCGCTACAAGCAGTTCCAGCGCGGCATCGAGCAGCTCGACCAGGAGGGCGTGGTGCAGGTGCTCCGCTCGGAGCTGCGCGGCGACCAGTCGCCGGTGCTCGCCGCCGTCGGGCCGATGCAGTTCGAGGTCGTGCTCGCGCGGATGGAGACCGAGTTCCACGCGCCGGTGCGGATGGACCGGCTCGGCTACAGCGTCGCCCGGCTGACCCGGCCCGAGGACGTCGAGACGCTCAACGGCCTGCGCGACGTGGAGGTGCTCCAGCGCAGCAGCGGCGACCTGCTGGCGCTGTTCCCCGACAAGTGGCGGGTCCGGACCGTCGAGCGCAACCACCCCGACGTGATGCTCGAGCCGTTGCTGGCAGACCGCACCTGACCTGGCCGTCGCGTCTCAGCGCACGTTCTGCAGGCTTCCGGGCGCGGAAACCTGCCGTACGTGCGCACGCAGCCGCGAGCGGTCGAGCGCTGATCGCGCCAGCTTGGTTCCGCACGTCCGGCACCGTCTCGGGCGCCAAACACGTGCCGATCGTGCGGGACTGGGGGAGGGTGCACGTCCTACCGGTCCGTCGTGGGCGACGTCACGCCGCCTCGATTGGCAAGGAAGCCCCAACCTTCCGTAACGTGAGGGTCTGCGCACTCCTCCGCGCCTCCCTTCCCAGACACTGAACGGACCCCTGTGCCCCGCTCTGCCCCTGACCTGACCGCTCCGCCCGCGCCCGCAGTGTCCCCCGAGGTGGCCGGCACCGTCCGCCACGCCCTGCGCTCCCCCGCGGCGCTGCGGACCGAGGTGCTGGCCGGGCTCGTCGTCGCCCTCGCGCTGATCCCCGAGGCCATCTCGTTCTCGATCATCGCCGGGGTCGACCCGCGGGTCGGGCTGTTCGCCTCGTTCACGATGGCGGTGTCGATCGCGTTCCTCGGCGGCCGGCCGGCGATGATCTCCGCGGCCACCGGAGCGGTCGCCCTGGTGATCGCGCCGGTCGTCCGCGAGCACGGCATGGACTACTTCCTCGCCACGGTGATCCTGGCCGGCGTCCTGCAGGTCGCACTCGGGCTCGCGGGCGTCGCCCGGCTGATGCGCTTCGTGCCGCGCAGCGTGATGGTCGGCTTCGTGAACGCCCTGGCCATCTTGATCTTCCTGGCGCAGGTGCCCCACCTCGTGCACGTCCCGTGGGTCGTCTACGCGCTCGTGGCGGTCGGGCTCGCCGTGATCGTGCTGCTGCCGCGGGTCACCCGCGCCGTGCCCGCGCCGCTCGTGGCGATCGCGCTGCTCACCGCGTTCGTCGTCGTGGCGGCGAGGGACGTGCCGACCGTCGGCGACGAGGGCGCCCTGCCGCGCAGCCTGCCCTCGTTGCTGGTGCCGCACGTGCCGCTGAACCTCGAGACGTTGCGCATCATCGGCCCCTATGCGCTCGCGATGGCGCTGGTCGGCCTGCTCGAGTCGCTGCTGACCGCCAAGCTCGTCGACGACGTCACCGACACCCACTCGCACAAGACCCGTGAGGCCTGGGGCCAGGGCGCCGCCAACGTGATCACCGGCTTCTTCGGCGGGATGGGCGGCTGCGCGATGATCGGGCAGACCATGATCAACGTGAAGGTCTCCGGTGCGCGGACCCGGATCTCGACCTTCCTGGCCGGCACCTTCCTGCTGATCCTCGTCGTTGGACTGGGTGACCTGGTCGCGATCATCCCGATGGCCGCCCTCGTCGCGGTGATGATCATGGTCTCGGTCGGCACGTTCGACTGGCACAGCGTGCAGCCCGCGACGCTGCGCCGGATGCCGAAGAGCGAGACCGCCGTGATGCTCTCGACCGTGGTCGTCGTCGTGGCGACCCACAACCTCGCGATCGGCGTGGTCGTCGGGGTGCTCGTCGCGATGGTGCTCTTCGCGCGCCGGGTCGCCCACCTGACCGACGTACGCGACGTCGCCCAGCTCGACGAGGACACGCACGTGTACGCCGTCACCGGCGAGCTGTTCTTCGCCACCAGCAACGACCTCTACTCGCAGTTCGACTACGTGAACGCTCCGGCCAACGTCGTCATCGACCTGTCCGAGGCGCACATCTGGGACGCCTCGACAGTCGCTGCGCTGGACGCGATCACCCACAAGTACGAGTCCAAGGGCAGGAACGTGCGCATCATCGGGCTCAACGACTCCAGCGCCGCGATGCACGACCGGCTCAGCGGACATCTCGGCGCCGGGCACTGAGGTCTGCGTAGACTCGGGCGCGATGGCGGTGGGGCTCGCCGACAACCGCAGCGCAGGCTGCCAACAGTCCCTACCTTGCAGGAGTCATCAGCAACGGTAGGAGAGCCATGCCCGACACCCACCGGTCCGTGCTGCCGGTGATCGCCCTCGGGGGCATGGTCGGCGCCGCGGCGCGTCACGGCCTGGAGCTCGCCTGGCCGCCCGCGAGCGGAGCGGTCCCGTGGGCGACGCTCGTGACGAACGCCTCCGGCTGCCTGCTCATCGGCCTGCTGATGGTGCACGTCGTCGAGGGCGGCCGCGCGCACCCGCTGCTGCGCCCGTTCGTCGGCGTCGGGGTGCTCGGCGGCTACACGACCTTCTCGACGTACACCGTGCAGGCCCAGGACCTGCTGGCCGGCGGCCACGGGCTCGTCGCGCTCGCCTACCTGTTCGGCACCCTCGCGTCGGCGATGATGGCCGTGGCGATCGGTGTCGTCGCCGCCCGCGGCCTGCTGGCCGGCCGCCGTCGCCTGACCCACCACCGAGGAGGTTCGCGATGACCCTGGAGGGCACCGCCCGACGGCTGAGCGTCTACATCGGCGAGGACGACACCTGGCACCACAAGCCGCTCTACACCGAGATCGTGCACCGGGCGCATCGTGCCGGGCTCGCGGGTGCGAGCGTGCTGCGGGGGATCGAGGGGTTCGGCGCGAGCTCGAGCCGGATCCACACCAGCCGGATCCTCTCGCTGTCCGAGGACCTGCCCGTGGTCGTCGTCATCGTGGACACCCCGGAGCGGATCGACGCGTTCCTGCCCCAGGTGGAGGAGATCGTCACCGAGGGGCTGGTCACCCTCGACGACGTGGTGGTCGCGGTGCACCGGTTCCGGGCACCGGAGGGCTCGTGACGGGGTTCCTCCTGGTCTGCCTCGGAGCGGGTGTCGGGGCGCCGGCGCGCTACCTGACCGACCGCTTCGTGCAGTCGCGGCACGACAGCGTGCTGCCCTTGGGGACGCTCACGGTCAACGTCGTGGGGTCCCTGGTGCTGGGCCTGCTGCTCGGGCTCTCGGTGCACCGGGCCGTCCCGGACCAGGTCACGCTGGCGGTCGGGACCGGGCTGTGCGGCGCGCTCACGACGTACAGCACCTTCAGCTACGAGACGCTGCGGCTCTTCGAGGACGGCGCGCGGCTGTTCGCGGTGCTCAACGTGGTGCTGAGCCTGGCGGCGGGCCTGGGGGCGGCGGCCGTGGGGTACTGGGTGGGTACGGCGATCTGACGGGACCTGAGCCCCTTGCGCAAATACCGCTGGGGGGTATGCTGGCCTCGTCCAGACTGATACCCCACCGGGGTACCCACCCGAGGAGCGGCGCCGTGGCGCACACCATGCCGGGCTACATCGGCGAGAAGCAGACCTACCTCAACCGGCTCAAGCGCATCGAGGGCCAGGTCCGCGGCCTGCAGCGCATGGTGGAGGAGGACACCTACTGCATCGACATCCTCACCCAGGTCTCCGCGGCCACCAAGGCGCTCGAGACCGTCGCGCTGTCGCTGCTCGACGAGCACCTGCGCCACTGCGTCGTCGACGCCGCCCGGGCCGGCGGGGCCGAGGCCGACGAGAAGATCACCGAGGCCTCGGCCGCGATCACGCGCCTGGTCCGGTCCTGAGCTGCTCCAAACCCGATACCCATCCGAGAAACGAGGAGAGAACCATGGCGACAGCCACCACCGAGACCTACTCCGTGACCGGCATGACCTGCGGCCACTGCGCCGGCGCGGTGAGCAGCGAGATCAAGGAGATCGCCGGAGTGACCGAGGTCGACGTCGACCTGGTGGCCGGCGGCACCTCCACCGTGACCGTGACGAGCGAGACCCCGCTCGACCGTGCCGCCGTCGCGGCTGCGGTCGACGAGGCCGGCGACTACCAGCTGGTGTGACGAGATGACGCAGCGCACGACCGACCAGGCCCCGGCGACCGGGGGTGCTCCGACCGACGTCGAGCTGACCATCGGCGGGATGACCTGTGCGTCGTGCGCGGCGCGCATCGAGAAGAAGCTCAACAAGCTAGACGGGGTCACCGCGTCGGTGAACTATGCCACCGAGAAGGCCAAGGTGACGGTCACCGGACCGGTCACGTCCGAGGACCTGATCGCCACCGTCGAGGCGACGGGCTACTCCGCCACCCTGCCGGCGCCGGCCGTGGCGCCGGCAGAGGACGGCGATCCTGCCGGCGCCGGGGCAGCTGAGCCCGACGAGGCTGCGGCCTGGCGGCAGCGGCTCGTGGTCTCGGTGGTGCTGACCGTGCCGGTGCTGCTGATGTCGATGGTTCCCGCGCTGCAGTTCGACAACTGGCAGTGGCTGAGCCTGACCCTGGCCTCGCCGGTCGTGGTCTGGGGGGCGCTGCCGTTCCACCGGGCCGCGGCGACCAACCTGCGGCACGGCGCGGCGACCATGGACACGCTGATCTCCGTCGGCGTCTCGGCGGCCTACCTGTGGTCGCTGTGGGCGCTGTTCTTCACCGACGCCGGCATGAACGGCATGCGAATGCCGTTCGAGCTGCTGCCCGCGACGAGCGGCGGCGGGGACGTGCCGAGCATCTACCTCGAGGTGGCCTCGGCCGTCACCTCGTTCATCCTGGCCGGGCGCTACTTCGAGGCCCGCGCCAAGCGGCAGTCCGGCGCGGCGCTGCGCGCCCTGCTCGACATGGGCGCCAAGGACGTCGCGGTCCTGCGTGACGGGCCGGGCGGAGCGAGCGAGGCCCGGATTCCGCTCGCACAGCTCGCCGTCGGCGACGTCTTCGTGGTGCGGCCCGGCGAGAAGATCGCCACCGACGGCGTCGTGGAGTCCGGTACGTCGGCGGTGGACGCCTCGATGCTGACCGGCGAGCCCGTGCCGGTGGAGGTCGGTCCGGGCGACGCGGTCGTCGGGGCCACCGTGAACGCCGGCGGCTGGTTCGTGGTACGCGCCACCCGGGTCGGCGCCGACACCCAGCTCGCCCAGATGGCCCGGCTGGTCGAGGACGCGCAGAACGGCAAGGCCGCCGTGCAGCGGCTCGCCGACCGGGTCTCGGCGGTGTTCGTGCCGGTCGTGATCGGGCTGTCGCTGCTCACGCTGGCGGCCTGGCTGCTCCTCGGCCACGGCGCCACCGCGTCGTTCACCGCCGCCGTGGCCGTGTTGATCATCGCCTGCCCCTGCGCGCTCGGACTGGCCACGCCGACGGCGCTGCTCGTGGGCACCGGGCGCGGCGCGCAGCTCGGCATCCTCATCAAGGGCCCGGAGATGCTCGAGTCGACCCGCGTCGTCGACACGATCGTGCTCGACAAGACCGGCACGGTCACCACCGGCCGCATGTCGGTGCAGGACGTCGTCCCTGCCCCCGGGGAGGACGGCGACGGGCTGCTCCGCGTGGCCGGCGCCCTGGAGGCGGCGTCGGAGCACCCGATCGCGCAGGCCGTCGCCCGCGCCGCGGCCGAGCGCGGCCCGCTGCCGGCCGTC
>JBQCEF010000031.1:0-5574 GCA_051960495.1 Nocardioides sp.
TCGTAGGGCTCACGGACGAATGCGCGGACGACACGGATGCCGGTGATCTGTTCGCCCAGGATCCGGTTCACCGCGTCGATGCGCACCTGCATCAGCCGGAAGCCCGGCACCATCCGGCTGATGATGAGCGCGACGATCAGGAACAGCACGGGGACCGAGACCGCCAGCAGCCAGGACAGCCCGAGGTCCTCGCGCATCGCCATCAGCACGCCGCCCACCATCATGATCGGCGCCGCCACCATCATCGTGGCCGTCATCAGCACGAGCATCTGCACCTGCTGGACGTCGTTGGTGTTGCGGGTGATCAGCGACGGCGCGCCGAAGTGGGCGACCTCGCGGCTCGAGAACGACCCGATCCGGTGGAAGATCGCCGCACGCAGGTCGCGGCCGAACCCCATCGCCGTCCGGGCGCCGACGTACACCGCGGCCGCGCTGCACAGGATCTGCACCACCGAGACCCCGAGCATGAGCGCGCCGGTGCGGGTGATGTAGCCGGTGTCGCCGCGCGCGACCCCGTTGTCGATGATGTCGGCGTTGAGGCTGGGTAGGTAGAGCGCGGCCATCGTGCCGACGAACTGGAGCGCGACCACGACCGAGATCGGCCTGCGGTACGGCGCGAGGTATTGCTTGAGCAGACGCACCAGCATGTCAGTCCCCCTCCGTGCGACAGATCCCGTGCAGCAGCGCCTCGGCGATGTCCTCGGCGGACAGCCGGTCCTCGGGCCGCACGCCCGGATTGCGGGTGCCGAGCACGAGCGTGCGCAGCAGCAGCGCGGCCCGCTCGGGCGACACCCGGAGTCTCTCGCGTTGCGGCTCGAACACCGCGGTCAGCCGCTCGAGCAGCGCCTGGTGTGCCTCGAGCACGAACGCCGGCGGCCCGGCGTGGGCGGAGGCGGCGCCGGCGTCTCGGCGGCGAGGCTCCTCGTGCGCGGCGTGCCACACGCTGCGCAGGGAGATCATCACCGCCATCACCTGTTCGGAGCGCACCAGCATCCGCTCGGCGACGACGCGGACGAGCTCGTGCAGGTCGTCCAGGCCGGCGACGGCGTCGGCGAGCTCCTGCCCGGCGTTCGGCGGGTTCAGCGTGTGCGCCGCGGCGGCCATCAGCAGTGCGTTCTTGTCGGGGAAGACCCGGAAGATGGTGCCCTCGGCGATCCCGGCCGCCTCCGCGATCTGCCGGGTGCTCACCGCCTCACCGTGCTTGACCAGCAGGGGCAGCACCGCGTCGATGATCGCCTGGCGGCGGTCGTCCGCGCTCATCGGCGCAGCGCGACCGGGCCGCGCGCTCTCCCGTACCGTGTCCATCCCGCCACGCTAGATGAGTGAGCACTCACTCACAACCGGTTTTCCACGAGCCGGGCCTCGGGACCACCCAGGATTCGGCGCCTGGGCACGGCACGACGCGCGGCTCAACGCGGCACGAGGCGCGGCTCAACGGCGCACAAGGCGCGGCGCAACGGCGCACGAGGCGCGGCTCAACGGTCAGGGGGCGAGGCGCTCGGTGACCCAGCCGGTCTCGGACCCTGCCTCGTCGCGGCGGTAGCGCAGCCGGTCGTGCATCCGCCCGCGCCGGCCCTGCCAGAACTCGACGACGTCCGGCACGACCCGGTAGCCACCCCAGTGCGGCGGCCGCGGCACCTCGCTGTCGGCGAACCGGGCCTCCGCGGCGGCGTACCGCTCGTCGAGGTCGGCGCGCGAGGCGACGACCCGCGACTGCGGCGAGGCCCAGGCCCCGACCTGAGAGCCACGCGGGCGGGTGCCGAAGTACGCCGTGCTCTCCTGCTCGTCGAGCCGGGCGGCCCTCCCCTCGATCCGCACCTGCCGCTCGAGCGCGTGCCAGGGGAACAGCAGCGCACAGGCGGGGTTCGCGTCGAGCTCGCCGGCCTTGCGCGACTCGTAGTTGGTGAAGAACACGAAGCCCCGCGCGTCGAGGCCCTTGAGCAGCACCATCCGCGACGACGGCGCCCCCGACTCCGACACGGTCGCGACCACCATCGCGTTGGGCTCGTGCAGCCCGGCCACGGTCGCGTCGTGCATCCAGCGCCGGAACATCTCCACCGGGTCGGCGGTCAGGTCGGACTCGTCGAGCCCGCCGACGGCGTACTCCCGCCGCAGCTCGGACAGCGCACTCTCGTTCACGCCTGCGAATCTATCCGTTCCGGCGCCCTGGATGACGTCCTCCACGCACGGCAGGCATGATGTGGCTCCGACGAGCCACCAGGCGCACGACGAAGGAGTCGCGGATGACCGAGGTCCAGCACGGCCTGGAGGGCGTGGTCGCCTTCGAGACCGAGATCGCCGAGCCCGACAAGGAAGGCTCGTCGCTGCGCTACCGCGGCGTCGACATCGAGGAGATCGTCGGCCGGATCCCGTTCGAGAAGGTGTGGGGCCTGCTGGTCGACGGCAGCTACGACCCAGGCCTCCCGCCCGCCGAGCCGCTGCCGATCCCGGTGCACTCCGGCGACATCCGCGTCGACGTGCAGAGCGCCATCGCGATGCTCGCGCCGATGTGGGGGATGCGCGCGACCTACGACATCGACGAGCAGCAGGTGCGCGAGGACCTCGGCCGGGCCGCGGTGATGGTGCTGTCGTACGTCGCGCAGGCGGCGCGCGGCATCGGGCAGCCGATGGTGCCCCAGCGGGAGGTGGACAAGGCCGAGACGCTCGCCGAGCGCTTCATGATCCGGTGGCGGGGCGAGCCCGACCCCGACCACGTCAAGGCCGTCGACGCCTACTGGAGCTCGGCCGCCGAGCACGGCATGAACGCCTCCACCTTCACCGCCCGCGTCGTGACCTCCACCGGAGCCGACGTCGGCGCGGCGCTGTCCGCGGCGGTCGGCGCGATGAGCGGCCCGCTCCACGGCGGCGCCCCGTCCCGGGTGCTGGGCATGATCGACGAGGTCGAGCGCCGCGACGACGCCCGCGCCTACGTCAAGGAGCTGCTCGACAACAAGGAGCGGCTGATGGACTTCGGCCACCGGGTCTATCGCGCCGAGGACCCGCTGGCCAGGGTGCTGCGCCGCACCGCCCGCGAGCTCGGCGCGCCCCGTTACGAGGTGGCCGAGGAGCTGGAGAAGGCGGCCCTCGCCGAGCTGCGCGAGCGCCGGCCGGACCGGGTCCTGGAGACCAACGTCGAGTTCTGGGCCGCGATCGTGCTCGACTTCGCCGAGGTGCCGCCGCACATGTTCACCTCGATGTTCACCTGCGCCCGGACCGGGGGCTGGTCCGCGCACATCCTCGAGCAGAAGCGCACCGGCCGGCTGATCCGGCCGTCGGCGATCTACACCGGCCCGTCGAGCCGCGGCGCGGACCAGGTCGAGGGCTGGGACCCCGCCTGGGGCCAGGCCTGACGGTCGAACCGCGCATCATTCGGCTGTGAGCCGCGCATTGTTCGGCGGTGAGGCGGGCGTTATTCGGGTGACGGGGAAAGAATGCGCGCCTCGAGACGGAAGCAGGCGCGGCTCAACGGAGACGGAGGGTCGGGCGGATGAGTGACATGCAGGCGTTGTGGGACGAGGAGGCGCTGACCTTCGACGAGGCTCCCGACCACGGCCTCGCCGACCCGGCGACCCGGGCGGCGTGGCGTGACCTCCTGCTCGGCCAGCTGCCCGCGGCACCCGCCCGCATCGCGGACCTTGGATGTGGCACCGGGACGCTGTCGGTCCTGCTCGCGCAGGAGGGGTACGACGTGCACGGCGTCGACCTGTCGCCGGCGATGATCCAGCGGGCCCGCGCCAAGGCCGAGCAGGTGGCCGGCACGACGTTCGAGGTCGGCGACGCCTCGGCACCGGACCTGCCCGCCGGCTCGTTCGACGTCGTGCTGTCCCGGCACGTGCTGTGGGCGCTGCCCGACCCGGCCGCAGGGCTGCGCCGCTGGTGCGACCTGCTCGCCCCCGGAGGGCGGCTGCTGCTGGTCGAGGGGCGCTGGTTCAACGGCGCCGGGCTCTCGGCCGCCCAGACCGAGGCCCTGCTGGCCGGGGCGCAGCGGACCTCGGAGGTCCATCACCTCACCGACCCCGCCTACTGGGGCCGGGCGATCGAGGACGAGCGCTACCTGGCCGTCTCCCGCGAACCTTTGCCGAAAGGGCAGTAACCCGCCCTCCCCCGGCTCGTTGAGCGCTTCGAGGACGGGAGGCTCACATGGTGGATCCGCTGGACGTGGAGCTGCAGGACCGGGACCTGCGGGGGGAGATCGACCTGGTCAGCGAGCTGATGGCGGCGGCAGCCGCCCGGACGGGTCCGCTCAGCCAGGCCGAGGTGGACGCGATCCTCGCGAGCAGCGGCGGCAGCGACGCCTGACGCCGCTCAGGGCCTGAGCAGCCGCTTGCCGTAGCAGCGCGACTTCGGCGACCAGGCGTAGTGGCCGAACTTCTCGACCGGCTCGTAGCCCGACGACTCGTAGAGCGCGATCGCCTCGGGCTGCTCGATGCCGGTCTCGAGGATCATCACGGCCACGGCCGCGGCACGCGCGGTGTCCTCCAGGTGGGCGAGCATGGCGCGCGCGAGCCCGCGGCGGCGGCCGGCAGGCGCGACGTACATCCGCTTGATCTCCGCCGCCGGACCGCCACCGAGGCGCACCACGTCCGCACGCGTGCGCCAACCGCCCATGGCGAGGGGCACCTCGTCGACGTAGCCGACGAAGAAGGCGCCGGTCGGTGCGTCGAACATCGTCGGGTCGATCGGGGCGGCGTCCGGACCGCCGTAGCGGGTGACGTACTCGGCCTGGACCTCGGTGACGAGCTGCTGGACGTCGCCGTGCAGGAACGGCAGCCGGCGGATCTCGAGCACCTAGGCCATCGCCGTGCCGCAGGAGTCGCAGAAGCGCGCGTCGGCGTCGTTGCGGGTGCCGCAGGACCGGCAGTAGGGCCCGGCTGCCGGGGAGTCGCCGTCCCGGACGCCGAGGTTGCGGAGCCCCTTGCCGTCGGTGAGGTACTCCGCGGTGTCCTTGACCACCGGGGCGTACTCGCCCGCGGCGTAGCGCGCGCCCGCGCCGGCGAAGCCGGCCTGGAGCATCATCAACCCGATGCCGAGCGCCGGGATGCCGACGAAGAACATCCAGAACCGGTGCGGCTCCTCGAACCCCTGCAGCGTGAAGAACTCGATGCCGGCGGTCACCGTGAGCCCCAGCCCCACCAGGGCGAGCAGCCCCCCGGCGACCCGGAGGCCGGTGCGCACCGCTGACTGGGTGCGCAGGCCCGGCGCGGCTGGAGAGGTGCGGTCGCTCATGATCTGTTCCCCGTTCTGACGTTCCCCGGTGCGGATGACAGAATATGTGCGCAACCCTCTGACAACGGTGTCAGGTCACCCGCTTCCGACTTCGTTAGACGAGGTAACCGTCGTGACCGACGCGATCACCATCCCCGACCACCTCAAGCCCGCTGACGGCCGGTTCGGCGCCGGCCCCTCCAAGGTCCGGCTCGAGGCGCTGCAGGCCCTCGCCGCCACGGGGACCTCCCTGCTGGGCACCTCGCACCGGCAGGCTCCGGTCAAGAACCTGGTCGGCCGGGTGCGCGAGGGCATCTCCTCGCTGTTCAGCCTGCCGGAGGGTTACGAGGTGGTGCTCGGCAACGGCGG
>JBQCEF010000032.1:0-3052 GCA_051960495.1 Nocardioides sp.
CGCCGGAGCAGCTGGACGCCAAGCTCCCGGACATCACGGAGTTCGCGCGCACCTACCTCGGTATCGAGCCGTACACGGACCCGATCCCGATCCAGCCCACCGCGCACTACGCCATGGGCGGCATCCCCACGAACGTCGAGGGTGAGGTCCTGGCGGACAACACCACCGTCGTCCCGGGCCTGTACGCGGCCGGCGAGGTCGCCTGCGTCTCGGTGCACGGCGCCAACCGGCTCGGCACCAACTCGCTGCTCGACATCAACGTGTTCGGCCGCCGCGCCGGCATCTACGCCGCCGAGTACGCCCTCTCGACCGACTTCGACGACCTGCCGGAGAACCCGGAGTCGCTCGTGGTCTCGATGATCGAGCAGATGCGCGACGCGGGCGGATCCGAGCGGGTCGCCACCATCCGCCAGGAGCTCCAGGCGACGATGGACATCAACGCGCAGGTCTACCGCACCGAGGGGTCGCTCAAGCAGGCCCTGGCGGACATCGAGTCGCTCAAGTCCCGCTACGCCAACGTGTCGGTCCAGGACAAGGGCAAGCGGTTCAACACCGACCTGCTCGAGGCGATCGAGCTGGGCTTCCTGCTCGACCTGTCGGAGGTCCTCGTCACCTCGGCGCTGGCCCGGAACGAGTCGCGCGGCGGTCACTTCCGCGAGGACTACCCGACCCGCGACGACGTGAACTTCATGCGTCACACGATGGCCTACCGAAACGACGACGGCTCGATCCGGCTGGACTACAAGCCGGTGATCGAGACCCGCTACAAGCCGATGGAGCGCAAGTACTGATGGACGTCACCGTCAAGATCCTTCGCTACAACCCGGAGGTCTCCGAGGAAGCGAAGTGGGAGAGCTACCAGGTCAGCGCCGAGCCGACCGACCGCGTCCTCGACGCGCTGCACAAGGTCAAGTGGGACCTCGACGGCACGCTCACGTTCCGGCGCTCGTGCGCCCACGGCGTGTGCGGCTCGGACGCGATGCGGTTCAACGGCAAGAACCGGCTCGCGTGCAAGACGCTGCTCAAGGACGTGAACCCGTCCGAGCCGATCACGGTGGAGCCGATCAAGGGCCTGCCGGTGCTCAAGGACCTCGTCGTCGACATGGAGCCGTTCTTCGCGGCGTACCGCTCGGTGATGCCGTTCCTGGTCACCTCGGGCAACGAGCCCACCCGTGAGCGGCTGCAGTCGCAGAAGGACCGCGACCGCTTCGACGACACCACGAAGTGCATCCTGTGCGCCGCCTGCACGACCTCGTGCCCGGTCTACTGGACCGACGGGCAGTACTTCGGCCCGCAGGCGATCGTCGGCGCGCACCGGTTCATCTTCGACAGCCGCGACGAGGGCACCGACCAGCGCCTGGAGATCCTCAACGACCAGGAGGGCGTGTGGCGCTGCCGCACGACCTTCAACTGCACGGAGGCCTGCCCCCGCGGCATCGAGGTCACCAAGGCGATCCAGGAAGTGAAGCGGGCGCTGATCTTCCGGCGCTAGAAGGCGCTAGGACGCGGCCGACAAGCCGGGGGCGGCCTGCGCCACCGGCGCGGCCCGCGCCCGGGCGGCCACCTGCTTCAGCAGCTGCGCCCTCACGGCCTGCTCGAGGAACATCGGGCTGTAGGTGCCGTACTCGGCGGCCGCATCACTGACCGCCTCGAGCACCCGGATCGGTAACAGCCCGGAGAACTCCTCGCACAACCGTTCCGCGACCCCCGCGATGTCGTCGTCATCCATGTCGACCCTCCCAGTGCCGACCCCTCGCCGCGATGCTGTCCGGGCGGGACCGGTCCCAAACCAACGCTTCCGCGCGGTCTGGACCGCGGGCCGGCGTGGTCAGGAGAGGATGGCGCCATGGAGCACGGCTACGAGCTGACGGTCACCTGGACGGGAAACACCGGCGGCGGCACCGCCACCTACCGCGGCTACAGCCGCGCCCACACGATCGGCGCGACAGGCCTGCCGGACATCCTCGGCTCGGCCGACCGGACGTTCCACGGCGACGCCTCCCGCTGGAACCCCGAGCAGCTCCTGCTGGCAGCGCTCTCGCAGTGCCACATGCTGTCCTACCTGCACGTGTGCGTCACCGAGGGCGTCGTGGTCCAGGAGTACGTCGACCACGCCCGCGGGTCGATGCGCAGCGATCCCGACGGCAGCGGCCGGTTCACCGAGGCGGTGCTCCGTCCGCAGGTCGTCGTCTCCGACGCCTCGATGCTGGACCGTGCGGTCCGCGCGCACCACCGGGCCAACGAGCTGTGCTTCATCGCCAACAGCGTCAACTTCCCGGTCCGCCACGAGCCGGACGTGACCGCTGCGGCTGGCGGCCGGCCATGACAGGTCACGCTGAACGGGTATGGCCGGTTTCGCGGCGCCGAGGGGGCCATAGCAGGTCAGGCTGACCGGATATGGCCCGGCTCGGGCCGCCCCCGCAGCGTCTACTTCACCTCTGACCGCTTGACCAGCAGCAGGCCGACGGTGAGCGGGAGGACCAGCCACAACGCCCCGGCCGAGCCCAGGTGCGCCCACGCGCTGCTGGTCATCTCGCCGTTGAACAGGGCGCTCTGCGCGTAGTTGAAGTCGACCCACGGCTGCAGGTCGCGGAACCACTGCTGGGTGCTGCCGAGCAGTCCGAAGATCGTGGGCAGCACGAACGCGAACACGAAGTAGGCGACGATCGCGCCGGCCGAGCTGCGGATGAGCACGCCCAGCATGAAGCCGACCATCATGCCGAGCACGTTGCCCAGGACGATGTAGGCGCCGTGCGACAGGCTCACGTTCCAGACCGTGTCGACGCCGGCGAGCGCCGTACCGCCGAGGTTGCCCAGCGCGCCGATCGCGAACGCCAGCGGGATGGACACCGCACCGATGGCCACCGCGGCCATCGCCTTCGCGGTGATCACCCGGCCCCGGTGGGGCACGAGCGTGAACGTGGTCAGGCCGCTGCGCTGGCTCCACTCGCTGGTCACGGCGAGCACCGCGACCATCGGCAGGATCACCGTCATCGGGAAGCCGACCGCGGCCGAGAAGGTGTCGTAGGTCAGCTCGCTGTCGGGGGCGAAG
>JBQCEF010000033.1:0-2767 GCA_051960495.1 Nocardioides sp.
CCTTCGTCCAGGTCGCACCTGGCGCGACGATCGTCCTGCTGGCCCTGGCCGGCTTCGTGCTCGCCTACCCGGTCGGGATGTGGCTGCGGCGACGTCGCCGGCTGGCCATGCCGTTCGAGGAGGAGCCGGCCGGCTTCGCCCCGGCGGCCGGCCACACCGCCGTACCCGAGGAGCACGGGCACCAGCACGGCGCCGAGTGCGGGCACCCAGCGGTCCCCCACGGCGACCACGTCGACTACGTCCACGACGGGCACCGGCACGCACCCCACGGGAGCCACTATGACGAGCACTGATCCGCAGCTCCCCGCGGGCACCCGGCCGACCCGGCAGCGGCGCGCCGTCGCGGCGGTGCTGCAGTCCTTCGACGACTTCCGCAGCGCGCAGGACATCCACGACCTGCTCCGCCAGGGCGGCGAGAACGTCGGGCTGAGCACGGTCTACCGGACGCTGCAGGCGCTCGCCGACGGCGGCGAGGTCGACATGCTGCGCACCGAGGACGGCGAGTGCGTCTACCGGCGGTGCAGCGCACGGCACCACCACCACCTGGTCTGCCGCTCCTGCGGCCGGACCGTCGAGGTCGAGGGCCCGACCGTCGAACGGTGGGCGGACACCGTCGCCGGGGAGCACGGCTTCACCGACGTCAGCCACACGCTGGAGATCTTCGGCACCTGCCAGGAATGCTGACTCCGCGATTCCGGCACTGGGCGTATCCGATATACGGTGATAGTCGGGCAATGCAATGAATTTGGACGACCCCAACGGGTCATGGCCGATTCGTTCCCCGCTCCCCTAGCGTCCTCACAGGGGGCAGCGGCGTCTTCTCGGGCAGTCGACCAGGAGGGGTCTCCCAGCATGTCCGGAACGCGTTCTCGAACCCGACCCACCGTCAGCGGAGCGATCGCGCTGCTCCTCGGCGCCCTGGTCGCCGTGGTCCTCCCGATGGCGACCGAAGCCACGGCAAAGCCACAACCCGCCCCGGTCTACGGCACCGCCACGCACGTCCGGTTCGACGAGGTCAGCACCCCGTCGATCACCGTCCCCGCGGACGCCCCGGGTGCGGAAGACCTCTGGTACGCCGTCGCGGGTCTGGACCTCCAGGCGCAGCTGACCTTCCTCGACGACGGGGACGCGGCGTCACCGCTGTCGGACAACAAGACCGTCACCGTGACCGTCTCCTACGGCACGACCGTGCTCGGCAGCGTCGACGTGGCTCCCGGTGTCGACCACGCGACGGTCGACCTCACCCCCATCGCGACAGCGGTCAGCGGGATCCGGCTCACCGCCTCGGCCGATGCCAAGCCGAAGGCCGTCACCGGCACCTCCGACCCGTTCGACGTGCTCATCGAGTCCGAAGACATCAACAGCGACGGCCGGAGCGCGATCGGCGGAGCGGGAGGGACCGACACCGAGTGCAACGCCACCCCTGAGTTCCCGGTGTGCGCCGACCTGATCCCGCCGGCGGGCGGGTCCTTCGGAGACGGTGGTCTTCTCTCGCGCGGCGTGTGCGTGGCCGAGGACACGTGTTTCGACAGCTACGTGCAGGCGCTGGCGTCCATCGCGGGGGCAGACCGCACGAACCCCGCAACGTTGATCATGAAGTGCGACAAGACGCTCTGCGGCGGCGGAGCGATCAAGTCCAAGCGGCTCTCGGTGACACTCACGCCGACGTCGGGAACCGAAGAAGCGCCGGACTGCCCGGCCAAGAACACCGTCGGAACCGACCAGACCTTCTGCGTGGACTACGTGCAGAGCACGCGGGACAACGCCGGCGACACGTTCCTCTACCTGCTCTTCGTCCAGGACCTGAAGGTGCGGTTTTCCTGACCTGCCGGCCGCCAGCGGGCATTGTAAGAGCTGACTAAGGTCGAACGGCACGCGAAACGGCTCACCGGCGTGCCGACTGACCTTAGTCAGCGCTGGCTGACCGGCTCACCCGTCCGCGACCGCCGCGACGAGTCGGTCGACGGCCTCCTCGACGGTCGAGCGGGGGCACCCTAGGTTGACCCGCATGTAGCCGTGCCCCTCGCGGCCGAACTTCTGGCCCTTGTCCAGCCACAGCCTGGCTCGGGTGAGCATGAAGTCGTCGAGGGACTCCGCATCCATGCCGAGCCCCCGGCAGTCCATCCAGGCGAGGTAGAGCGAGTCGGCCGGCAGCACGCGGACCTTGTCGGTGGCGGCGTCGACCTTCTCGGCGAACAGCGCGTGGTTGCCGCGCAGGTAGGCCAGCAGCTCCTCGAGCCACGGCTCCCCGTGCGTGTAGGCAGCCTCGGCCGCGACGATGCCCAGCAGGTTGGCGACCGGGAACGAGTTGCGCTCGTAGTGCCGGGCGAACTCCTCGCGCAGCCGCCGGTCCGGGATGAACACGTTGGCGGTCTGCAGTCCCGGCAGGTTGAACGTCTTGCTCGGCGCCGTGCAGGTGATGCTGTTGCGGGCGAGCTCCGACCCGAGGGACGCGAACGGGACGTGGCGCAGCTCGGGGTCGAGCACCAGGTCCTGGTGGATCTCGTCGGAGACCACGAGCACGTCGTGCCGCGCGCAGATCTCGCCCATGGTGCGCAGCTCGTCGGCCGACCAGACGTTGCCGGTGGGGTTGGGCGGGTGGCTGAGGATGAACAGCCTCGTGTCCGGACGGATCGCGGCCTCGAACGACACGGGGTCGAACCGGTAGCCGTCGTCGGTGCGCTCGAGCGGCGCGTAGGCGAGCCGGCGGCCGTTCATCAGCACGTCGTTGTGGAAGTGCGCGTAGACCGGCGGCTGGATCAGGACG
>JBQCEF010000034.1:0-2999 GCA_051960495.1 Nocardioides sp.
GGAGGGCGAGCAGCCGCAGCTGGGGGTGCGGGGCGGCCGCGACGATCTCGTGGGCCGGGTCGGCCCGCGGCCCGTAGACGAGCGCGACGCCGACCACCGGCAGCAGCGGCGCCACCGCCAGGTAGACCGCCACCCCCCGGGGGTCGGCGTACGCCGAGACCAGCGCCAGGACCAGGACGAGCACCGACCCGGCCAGCCAGGCCCCACGCAGGGGCGGAGTGGCGGCGACGAGCCGGGCGGTGGCGTCGCCGACGCCGAGGCCGTGCAGGCACCGCTCCAGCAGCGTGGGGCGGGGCCGCTCGACCTCGTCGAGGATCTCGGCCCAGACGGCGTCGAGGCGCGGTGTGTCGACGTGGGGCGCGAGCAGGGCGCGGCACGCCGGGCAGCCGAGCAGGTGCTGCTCGACCGAGGCGGTGAGGACGTCACCGAGTGCGCCGTCGGCGTACCGTTCGGCGAGCTGGTGGTCGAGGTGCCACGGGGTCGTGCTCATGCGAGTTCCTTCCGCAGGGCGCGGCGAGCGCGCATCATCCGGGTCTTGACGGTCCCTGCCGGGACCCCGAGGAGGCGGCCGGCCTCCCGGGTGGTGAGCCCGTCGAGCACCGTCGCCTGGACGACGGCGCGCAGCTCCGGGCTGAGCCGGTTCAGCGCGCCGGCCAGGTCGCCGTGCTCGACGCCGAGCAGCACCCGGTCCTCGGCGGACTCCAGCGTGCCGAGGAGCTCGGCGCTCTCGAGGGGGTAGGCCGTGGGCGGTTGCCGACGGAACGCGTCCACGAGCCGGCGGACGGCGATCCCCCACAGCCACGCCCCGGCCTCGCCGCGGCCGCGGTAGCTCCCGGCGTTCTTCCACACCGCGACGAACGGGTCCTGGAGGACCTCGTCGACCACCGCGCGGTCGGCGCACCTGCGGCTCAGCCGGAGCGTGAGCCAGGGCGCGTGCCGCCGGTAGAGCTCTTCGAGCGCGCCGGTGCTGCCCGTGGCGACGGCGGACAGCAGGTCGCTGTCCGTCGTGTCCTCTGCCACGTGCCGCACCCCCTCGGATGGGTCCATCAGAAGCCCACCGTGAGGCAGGCGAGCCGCGCGCCGGCGGTCCCTGCCGCGCCGTCCGGACCCCCCGTGTGCGTGTGCTCCGCATGGATCATGACCGAACCGGCCCGTCGCTCGGGCGAGAACTGCCACGGCACCTTGGTCTGCGCCACGCCGTTGCCGTACTCGTCGGTGACGAGGTCCAGCCAGATCTCGTTGGTCGCGTTGGCGTACTGCGGGTCGGTGGCCGAGGAACCCGGCGGGAACTCGCGGTTCTGGAAGTGCCCGCCCGCCGCGAGCGGGTCGCCCGCGTCGCAGGCGAACTTGTGGGCGTGGGCGCCGTACTCGTGGTTGGGCTCCAGCCCCCAGACGTGCAGCGTGACGACGGAGTCGCCGGCCGCGTTGTAGACCGCCTGCACCCGGGCCTTCGCGCCGGCCGGGATCGCGGACGGGCTGCCGTAGCGGACCAGCTCCCCCTCGCTGCGAATGCGGTCGGCACCGGCGATCGACGGGGAGGCGGCGAAGACCACCAGCCCGGAGGCGATGGCGGCGACCGCGAGGTGGCGGGCGGTGTTCCGGGTGGCGTGGCGGGTGGTGTTGCGGCGCACGGTGGGGCTCCTGTCCTGGGAGGTCGACTGTTGTCTCACCCCCTCTGTCGCAGCGAATCGCCCCACCGGTTCGCGTCGGCGCGAGGTTTTACGATGCGGTCCATGAGCACGCGCTACGTCTGCGACTACTGCGGCCACGAGGGACCGATCCCCCGCGGCGAGGTCCCGGACCGGATCCAGTGCCCGATGTGCGGCGAGCCGGTCACGCCGCTCGACTGACCGGACTACGGGAGCGGGCCGATCTCTGACAGAGTCGGGCCATGGAGTCCTCCCCGAAACCGGTTCGCACGTGGCTCTCCGACATGGACGGCGTCCTCGTGCACGAGGAGGACCCGATCCCGGGTGCCGCGGAGTTCGTCGCTCGGCTGCGCGATCGCGGCCGCCCGTTCCTGCTGCTGACCAACAACTCGATCTTCACCGCACGCGACCTGCAGGCCCGGCTCGCCCGCAGCGGTATCGACGTCCCGGAGGAGTCGATCTGGACCAGCGCGCTGGCGACCGCCCAGTTCCTCGACAAGCAGCGACCGGGCGGCACGGCGTACGTCATCGGTGAGGCCGGGCTGACCACGGCGATGCACTCGATCGGCTACGTGCTCTCCGAGCGCGACCCGGAGTACGTCGTGCTCGGCGAGACCCGCACGTACTCGTTCGAGGCCATCACGACCGCGATCCGGCTCATCGAGAAGGGCGCCCGGTTCATCGCCACCAACCCGGACCCGACCGGCCCCTCCCCCGCCGGGTCGCTGCCGGCGACCGGGTCCGTCGCGGCGCTCATCACCCGGGCCACCGGGGTGAAGCCCTACTTCGTAGGCAAGCCCAACGCGCTGATGATGCGCTCGGCGCTGAACCGGATCGACGCGCACTCGGAGTCCACGTTGATGGTCGGCGACCGGATGGACACCGACATCGTCTCCGGGCTCGAGGCCGGGCTGCGCACGATCCTGGTGCTCACCGGGTCGACCCGGCCCGACGAGGTCGAGCGCTTCCCCTACCGGCCCACGCACATCCGCGACTCGGTCGCCGACCTGGTGGACCTCGTCGACGAGTGGGACTCCGACGAGGAGTCGGTGCTCGACCTGTGACCGATAGGCTCGGGGCTCCGCCGCCGACCCAGGAGTGCCAGCACCGATGACCGACCCGATCGCCCTGCCGCAGGGCAGCAAGCTGCTGCACATCGGGCCGCACCAGACCGGCAGCACGGCCATCCAGGACGCGATGGACCAGGCCCGCGAAGAGATGCGACAGCAGGGCGTCCTCTACCTGAGCCGGAACCGTCACGAAGGCACCTCGGCGCGCTACGTCACCGACCGGCTCGTGCCGGGCCAGAGCGAGAAGAAGGCCGCGCGCAAGTGGCAGCGGCTGGTGCGC
>JBQCEF010000035.1:0-10269 GCA_051960495.1 Nocardioides sp.
AGAGGTCGAGGATCTCGTTGAGGAGCTCCAGCAGGTGCGCTCCGGAGCCGTGGATGTCGTTGAGGTACTCCTCCTGCTGCTCGTTGATGTCGCCGAACATCCGCTCGAGGAGCACCTCGGAGAAGCCCAGCACTGCGTTCAGCGGCGTGCGCAGCTCGTGCGACATGCTCGCGAGGAACTCCGACTTGTGCCGGCTGGCGAGCTCGAGCTCAGCCGTGCGCTGCGTCAGCTCGCGGTAGAGCTGCGCGTTGACGAGGGCGAGCGCGGACTGCCCGGCGAACGTCTCGAGCAGCTCGAGCACCTCGCGCGGGAAGTCGCCGACCCGTTTGCGTCGTACCACGAGTGCGCCGACGATCCGGTCCTCGCGGACCATGGGCACCACCACGACCGAGCGCCAACCGGCGTCGAAAAGGATCCGCAGGTGAGGATCGAGGTCGACGGTGGCGAGGTCGGCGACCGCGACGGGCACGCCTGCGGCAGCTGCCTGACCGGCCAGGGTGTCCCGGAGGCCGATCCGTACCGACCGCAGCCGGTCCACGACCTCGCGCTCGGTCCCGTAGGTGCTCCGCACGACGAAGCCCCGTTCCTCCTCGAGGTACTCCATGATCGACCCGCCGTCCGTGCCCGAGAGGCGGACCGCGTGCATCGCGATCGTCGCGAGCACGTCGTCGACGTCGAGACTCGAGCTGACGGCCTCACCGACCTCGCGCAGTGCCTCGAGCTCCTCGACCTTGCGGGCCAGCTCGAGGCTGCGCGACTCGAGCTGGCGCACGAGCTGGACGGCGTTGAGCGCCATCGCAGCCTGGGCCGCGAACGCGGACACGATCGCCATCTCGCGGTCGTCGAACGGGTTGACGACGTTGCGCCACACGGCCAGCGCACCGACGACCTGGTCGTCGACGATCAACGGCGCGCCCATGGTGGTCCGGAATCCGGCCACGCGTTGCAGCTCGTGCCGCCCGTACTCGGGGTCGGCGAGGACGTCGGCGATCTGCTGCGGGCGCCGGTCCAGCCCGACCCGCCCGATCAGCGTGTCACGGTCCACCGGCGTCGGGTGCTCGGTGATGTAGCGAGTGGTCTCCTCCGAGAGACCCACGGCCTGGATCATCCGGTAGCAGCCACCCTCGAGGAGGTACAGGTGGGCCGCCTGCGACCGGCACAGCCGCCGCGCGCTCTCGACCACCGTGGCGAGCACGGTGTCAGGGTCACCGGCGGAGCGGCCCATCGCCGACAGGACCTCGTCGGCCGCGGCGAACTGGCCCCGGAGGTTCTCCAGGTCGCGGGCGAGACGGGCGTGCTCGGTGGCGTCCACGGTCGATGCGGCCGTGGCCGGTGATGACTCGGCCATGCCCTACCTCCCGGCCGCCACCTCCGAGGGCAGCGCCCTGGGTCGAGTCTCCTCAGGACCCGCGGGCGCCGCAATCGTCCAGCTGAGCCACACCGGCCTGCTACTTCCGTGCCTCCAGCGCGTCGGTGAGCAGGGCGACCAGCGCCTCGAGCTGTACGTCGACCGACGACGGGAGCTCCTCGTCGGAGCCGTCGAGCGCCCGGGCCGCGAGACCGGCCTTGCTGTCGATGAGCTCGGCGATGCGGGTGTCGATGGTCTGCGAGGCGATGATCCGCCAGGCGGTGACCGGCTCCTCCTGACCGATCCGGTGGATGCGGTCGATCGCCTGGGTCTGCTCGGCATCGGTCCAGGACAGCTCGGCCAGCACCATGTTGGAGGCGACCTGCAGGTTCAGCCCGACGCCGGCGGCGGTCAGCGAGCAGACCGCGACCGCGACCTCCGGGTCGTTGACGAACGCGTCGATGTTCTTCTGGCGCACCTTCGCCGTCTGGTCGCCGCGGATCGACGAGTAGCCGATGCCGCGCTTGGCGAAGGTCTCCTCGGCGGTGTCCATGACGTCGACGTGCTTGGCGAAAAACACGACCTTGCCGACGTTGCGCGCGAGCTGGGCGGCGTAGTCCGCGGCGAGCCCGGCCTTGGCCTGACCGATGCGGCGCATCATGCTGAACACGTTCTCGTCGGTCTTGGTCGAGGTGTCCTCACGCTCCCAGCCCGCCACCTGGCGCACGAGGGCGTGGTCGATGCCCTCGACCACGACGCCGGAGGTGCGGGTCTCGAGCGCCTTGTCGTAGCGGGCGACCATCCGGCGGGCGAGCTCGCGCTCGGCCTCGCGGATCGAACGGCCCTCCTCGTCGTCGAGCACGACCGGGAGGTCGGCCACGCGACGCGCGGGGATGTCGGCGGCGACGTCGATCTTGCGCCGGCGGACGATGCCCATGTCGACGACGGCCTTGCGGGCGGCCGGGTAGAAGCCGGGCTCGCCGGGGATCAGCCCGGTGTCCTCGAGGGCGTTCATCAGCTCGGCGAGGGGCTTGGTCTCGTCGATCCAGCCGAGGAACTGCCAGATCGCCTTGAAGTCCTCGATGTCGTTGATCAGCGGCGTTCCGGTGAGCGCCATCATCAGCGGTCGCACGATCCGCGAGCGGATCCGGTCGGAGAGCTCGAGCACGTTCTGTGAGCGCTGCGAGCTCTTGTTCTTGATGAAGTGCGCCTCGTCGACCACCATGCCGCGGAAGCCGAGGTCGCCCAGCCACCCGACGTGCCTGTCGAGCACCTCGTAGTTCACCACGACGATGTCGGCGAAGCCGTCGATGTCCTCGCCGTTGCCGTGGATCACCGTGGCCTTGCGCTTCGGTGTCCACAGGTCGGCCTCGCGCGCCCAGTTGGTCTTGACCACGTTGGGGACGACGGCGAGCAGCGGGTAGGCGTTCGCGGCCTCGGCGGCGAGCAGGGCCTGGGCGGTCTTCCCCAGCCCGGGCTCGTCGGCGAGCAGGAACGTGCGGTGGCCCCGGGCCGCGGCAGCGACGACCTGGGCCTGGTGGCGCATCAGGGTCAGCCCGTGGGCCGCCTTGAGCGAGGTCGGGTCGGGCAGCGTCATGCACGACGTCCCGTTGCCGGCGTACTCGAAGGACCGCAGCAGCGGGCCGATGAGCTCCCAGTTGGCCAGCCGCCCGTGCCGGGCTGCCTTGGCCTTCTCGACCTGGCTGAAGTCGGGGACGAGGAACGGGTTGGCGAGCTGGCGGGCGATGACCGACTGCGGCACCACCCTGCGGTCCGGTGCCGTCGAGGTGGACGCCGGCTCGGGGGCCACCTCCTCGGGCACCTCGACGCCGGCGGTCTCGAGCATCTCGCGACGCAGCAGTCGGGCCGGCTCGCCGACGGTCGCGTCCTCGGCCAGCAGCTGCAGCAGCGAGGTGTCGCGCGCGGCCGTCTTGGCGAGGATCGTCGCGACGCCGTCGAGTCGCTTGAGCTGCTCGGCCCGGCGCGCCTCGGACATCTCCTGGTCGGCCTTCACGTTGGCCCGCTCCTCGCGGACCAGCAGGGCGACGACCTGGAACTTGGTGCGCACGGAGGGCATCACGGAGCCGCGCTGCACGGCGGTCTCGACCTCGCGCACGGCGCGCGCGAGCACGGGGATGATCCCCTCGTTGTCGAGCTGGCGGGCGCGCGGCTTGCCGCGGTTGGCGGTACGTCGTGCGCCCGACTGGCGCTGGGCTCCTCGAGCCAAAGACTCCTCCTCCGGAGTTCCCGGCGCGTGGTTCGCGCCGGGCGTCGCACCCCGCACGCGCTTGCGCGGCCGAGGTGTGTTGCCGGGCCGTGGGAGCCGGAGCGGCTCCCGGGCACGACACGGTGCCACCGACCCGCGACGGGTCGAGGTGGCGGACCCCGACGGCCCGTCCACGACATGGCACCGGCGACCATCGGCCGGAGACCAGAGATGAGTCGCCGGATCGAGTCGCCGCCGGACACGCTCGCTACCCCCGCGTCCGGTCCTCTCCATAGTAGCGCCGGTCCGGCCACGGCGGTGACCACGGTGCCCTGCGCGTCGTTGCCATCGGCCCGACGCCAGGCGCAGACTGGTCGGACCGCCTACCGGACGCAGACGGACTCGTAGCCCTCGCTCATGGAGTTGGTGCCCATGTTTGGTGTCCCCGTCCCCGACCTGATGCCTGTCCTGTCCCGCGGGAAGCACCGCAACCCACGCAAAGGGGCCTGCTTCATGGAGCTGGCCTCCTACCTCGCGGGCGAGCGGTGGAGCGACCACCCCAGCTGCACGCACCCGCTGCTGGCGGCGCTCGCCCGCGACGTCAACGACCACCTCGACGACGAGGCCAGACGCCAGATCGCCCCGCTGATCCCGCAGGTCATCGGCCTGAACCGGCGTGACCCGGTGGTGGAGGTCCGGCTGACCCGCGAGGTCGCCCTGGCCGCGCTGCCGATCGTCTCCGCGCCGCGGCAGGGCGTGGTCGCCGTGGGCCTGCTCGGCTGCGAGAAGGCGCTCAACGACCTGCTCGGCCTGTCCCCCGACCACGTGTCCCCGCAGGCCGCCGCGGCGCTCGCGCAGGTTCCGGAGGCGCACCGCTGGGCGCAGGAGTTCTGCCGGATGGGCTGGGGGCGGCTGGACCGGTTCAGCAGCCGCAGCGCGCCGGCGATCATCCACGGCGCCGTGACGGGCATCGCCGAGGCGGCGGTGACCGACCCACAGGCGGTCCTGGTCGACCTGCTGACGCGGAGCATCTCTCGCTGCCGGACCTGGATGGACGTCGACGTACCGGCACTGGACGACTCGCGCTGGGGTGAGCTGCACGCGCTGACCCACCGCTGACGGGGTACGGGGCGCGGATGAACCCGCTCATCAAGGACCGCAAGAGCCCGCTCACCCCGCCCGGTGCCGACGAAGGGGCCCGGCTGGCCGTGCTCGAGCAGGGCGCCAACGTGCTCCAGGACCGGGCACCGCTCAAGGGGTTCGACGTCTACGTGGTGGGCTTCCACTGCGCCAAGGGCGAGCCGGACATGCAGATGGAGGCCCACCACTACTGCAAGGTCGTCAACGACGACCTCCTGCAGTGCGTGCTGTTCGACGGCAACACCAAGAACGCGAACCTGATCGGGATCGAGTACATCGTCAGCGAGCGGCTGTTCGACACGCTGCCCGAGGACGAGCGCGGCTACTGGCACCCGCACAACTACGAGGTGCTGTCCGGCGAGCTCGTCGCACCCGGGCTTCCTGACGCGGCCGAGACCGCGTTCTTCAAGCGCCTCATCAACTCCTACGGCAAGACCTGGCACACCTGGCACACGGGGCGGCACGACGGCGAACCCGGCATGCCGCTCCCCCTCGGCGACCCGAAGCTGATGTGGTCGTTCAACCGCGAGGGTGAGTGCCAGGAGTCGCTCAAGCGCAGTCGTGACGAGCCGATGGGCCTCGACGTCGCCCGCAAGCGCGAGAAGCGTCAGGCCGCACTGCGCGACCTCGCCCACCCGCAATACGGCGTCGACGCCATGGCGGACGACTTCACCGGCACGGTGCCTGTGCCCGGGGTGGTCGACGTCCGCGAGGCCGAGGACCGGTCGTAGACGTGCACGCGCCCCCGCTCGCGAGAGCGGAAGCGCGTGGTCGGAGATGCCCGGTGCTACTTCACCTCCGACCGCAGCACCAGCCGAAGCCCGAGCAGCGCCGGCAGCAACAGCCAGATCGAGGCCGCCACGGCCCAGTGGGCCCACTGCGCGCTGGTCGGCGTGCCGTCGAACAGGAACGACTGCGCGAAGTTGAGGTCCACCCACGGCTGCACGTCCCGGTACCCGGCCTGGCTCGAGGCCAACAGGCCGGACACCGTCGGCACCAGCAGCGAGTAGACGAAGTAGGCGACGAGCGCGACCGGCGAGCTGCGGAACAGGATGCCGAGCATCGTGCCGGTGAGCAGGCACGACAGGCTGCCCAGCACGATGGTGAGGCCGTGGGCGAACGACACGTCCCACACCAGGTCGGTCCCCGCGATCGCAGTGCCCACCAGGTTGCCGGCGACACCGATGACCAGGGCGAACACCATCGCGGCGGCGCCCACCGCCAGGGACGCGACCACCTTGGCGAGGATGACCCGGTTGCGGTGAGGCACCAGCGTGAACGTCGTGAGCCCGCTGCGCTGGCTCCACTCGCCGGTGATCGCCAGCACCGCGATGATCGGCAGGATCACCGTCATCGGGAAACCGATCGCCTTGGCGAAGGTGTAGTACGTGAGGTCGGCGTCCGGAGCGAACAGGATCGTCGCGACGGTGGAGACCAGCCCGGCGATGACGATGCTGGCCAGCAGCCAGAAGCCGGAGCGGGTGTCGAACATCTTGCGGAGCTCGACCCGGACGACCCGCGACAGCGGGACGTGGTCGGACGACTGCAGGTCGCGGACCTGGTCGAGGGCGATGGTGGTCATGCTGCTTTCCCTTCTCGTTGGGTGTCGGCGGTGAGCTGGAGGAACATCTCTTCGAGCCCGCCCTCGGCGGGGCGGAGCTCGGTCAGGGCGATGCCGGACTCGCGAGCGACGAGGCCGACGACGTCGGGCGTGGCGTCGACGGTCATCGCGCCGTCGTCACCGGCCGTCACGTCGAGGCCTGCGCGGACGAGGGCGTGCTCGAGCGCCGGTGCGTCGTGTCCGCGGACGACCGTGCCGGTGCCACGCAGGAGCTCCGCCTTGGAGCCCTGCGACACGATGCGGCCGTTGCCGATCATCACGATGTCGTCGGCGATGACCTCGATCTCGTGCAGGAGGTGCGAGGACAGCAGCACGGTCCCGCCGTCGTCGGCGTAGCCCCGGAGCAGGTCGCGCATCCAGCGGATTCCGGCCGGGTCGAGGCCGTTGGCAGGCTCGTCGAGGATCAGCACGGACGGGTCGCCGACCAGGGCGACCGCGATGCCGAGCCGCTGGCGCATGCCGAGCGAGTAGCTGCCGACACGACGGTCGGCCTCGGCCGCGGTCAGGCTGACCCTGGCCAGCATCTCGTCGACCTTGCCGGCGGGGATTCCCATCGTCCGCTGGGCCAGAGTCAGGATCTCCCGCCCGGTGCGGCCGGCGTGCTGCGCCGAGGCGTCGAGCATGACGCCGACCTCGCGGCCGGGGTTGGGCAGGTCCGAGAACGCCCGTCCCGAGATGGTGACCGTGCCCGCGGTGGGGCGGGCGAGGCCGACCATCATCCGCATCGAGGTCGACTTGCCGGCCCCGTTGGGCCCGAGGAAACCGGTGACGCGACCGGCACGGGCGGTGAAGCTGATGTCGTCGACGACCAGGCGGCCGCCGTACTTCTTGGACAGTGACTCGATGGTGATCATCGGTTGCGCTCCTTGGATCGAGGTGATGCTCGAAACGCTAGGAGCGGAGAGGCGGGGGCGCGTCGTCGCGAGGTCGCGACGTGGCTACGACCAGGCCATGAGACCGGCTCCGACCTTGGTCGGAGGCAGCGGGTCAGCGTGCGCCGTCGGCACCCTCGGTCCCCGCGTCGTCGGTGGTCTCGAAGAGACCGGTGCGGTAGGCCAGGACGATGGCCTGCGCCCGGTCGCGCAGGTCGAGCTTCTGCAGGAGCCGGGTGACGTGCGTCTTGACCGTGGTGTCGCTGATGAACAGCTGCTCGCCGATCTCGGCGTTGGAGAGCCCCTGGGTGATCAGGCGGAACACCTCGAGCTCCCGGGCGGTGAGCAGCTCCACGGCCTTGGGCGGCGCCTGACGGTGCAGCCGGGTGAACTGAGCGATCACCCGGCGCGTCACCATCGGGGAGAGCAACGCCTCCCCGCGCGCGACGGTGCGGACCGCGGCGATCAGCTGCTCGGGCGGGTCGTCCTTGAGCACGAAGCCGCTCGCCCCCGCACGCAGGGCCTCGTAGACGTATTCGTCGAGGTTGAAGGTGGTGAGCACGAGCACGCGTGCGGTCGCGTCGGCCTCGAGGATCCGCCGGGTGGCCTCGAGCCCGTCGAGCTCGGGCATGCGAATGTCCATCAGCACCACGTGCGGGTGGAAGCGCGCCGCCTGGGCGATGGCCTCGCGGCCGTTCGCGGCCTCCGCCACCACCTCGATGTCGGGCTCGCCGGTGAGCAGCATCCGAAGCCCGGCCCGCACCATCGACTGGTCGTCCACCACGAGCACGCGGATCGTCATGAACCCTCACCCTCCAGGGGAAGCCGCGCACGCAGGACATACCCGGCGCCGGATGGTGAGGGCCCGGCGGACATGTCGCCGCCGTAGACCTTCACCCGCTCACCGATCCCGACCAGGCCGTGCCCGAGCCCGTCCCCGGGGGCGTTCCTGCGACCGTCGTCGCGCACCTCGACCACCAGCTCGCCGGTCCCGTAGCAGACCGTGACGTCCGCCCGCCGCGCGTGGGCGTGCTTGAGGGTGTTGGTGAGGGCCTCCTGCACGAGGCGGTACGCCGACAGGTCCAGCCCAGCCGGAAGCTCGACCGGCGTGCCGAGCACCTCGAGATGCACCGCCAGACCAGCCGCGCGGACGTCGTCCAGCAGGCCGTCGAGATCCGCCAGCCTCGGCTGCGGCGAGAGCTCCGCCTGCTCGTCGTCGCGGCGCATCGCTCCCAGCAGCCTGCGCATCTCGGTCAGGGCCGCGCGACCGGCGTCCTCGACGTTCTTGAGCGCATCCCGGTTCTCCGCCTCGGACTCCCCCATCCGATGACGCACCGCCCCGACCTGGAGCACCATCACGCTGACCGCGTGGGCGACCACGTCGTGCAGCTCACGCGCGATCCGGCTGCGCTCCTCCGCCACGGCGAGTCGGGCGGCCGTCTCCCGGTCGCGCTCGGCACGCGCGGCCCGCTCCTCGGCCGCCTCGGTGCGGACGGTGCGCTCGCGCAGCGCGTAGCCGACCAGCCAACCCATCGCGAACAGCACGGGGGTGAAGACGAGGTCGCCGGGATCATGGGTCGGGTCGTTGTAGATCACCACCGCGGCGCCACCCACGACGATGGCGAGCCCCACCCGGGACTGGGCGTCGTTGCGCAGCACCCCGAGGAGCAGGGCGGCGCCGAGGCCCGCGAGGAACAGCCCGGGCTGGTTCGTCACCGCCCGGCCGTCCACGAACGTCAGCGCCGCGCTGCCCACCCAGACAGACGCAGGTGCGGCGAACGGGAACCGGTGCCGCAGCAGCAGGAGGAGAACCAGCAGGCCGATGGCCACGGACTCGAGCGTGACGACCGCGCCGCCCGGGTCCGACGGCCGCTCGCGCAGTGCCGTCCCGACCGCGCCCCAGACCGCCACCACGACGACCAGCGCGTCGAGGCCGTACCGCGCCAGCAGCTGCCGGGACCGGCTCACAGGCGTCAAGGTACGCCGGCGCGACGGGCGCCGCGTCCTACCAAAGGAGGAGGGGCTCGCGAGGCGCCTCGGTCGTCGGCGAGGGAGGGCGTCCGGCGTTTCGTCGGCACGCCACCTTCTAGGGTGGCGGGCGTGGATCTCGCTGCGTTCGGCGTCGCCCTGGCCTCGGCCACGGGCTTCGCGGTGTCCACGTCGCTGCAGCACCACGCCGCGGGGACGGCCCCCGAGTCGGCCACCGGCGTGGTCGCCTTCGTCCGGCACCTGCTCTCCAAGCGCACCTGGCTGGCCGGCCAGCTGCTCGCGCTGGTCTCCTTCGGGCTGCACGCGCTCGCGCTGCGGCTGGGCCCGATGGCGCAGGTGCAGCCGATCGTGATCTCGGGTGTGGTGCTCGCGGTGCCGGCGCGCGCGATGATGTCGCGCCAGCTGCCGGGGCGTCGCGAGCTCGTCGCGGTCATCGTCACCACGTTCGGGCTCGGATTGTTCCTCGTGGCCTCGGACCCGTCCGAGGGGACCGCTCACGGCGACAGCGGCATCGCACTCGTGGTGACCCTGGTGGGCCTGGCCGTCTCAGGCCTGATGATGTGGCTCGGCACGAAGCTCGCGAGCCCGCAGGCCCACGCGGCCCTGCTCGGAGCCACCGCCGGACTGCTCTTCGGCGTGGTCGCGGGGCTGATCAAGCTCGTCATCGAGGAGGCGGTCGACTCGGGTGCGGCCGGCGTCCTGACCGGCTGGCCGCTGTGGTTGCTGCTGGTGGCAGGCGCGGGCGGGATCGTCAGCAACCAGCGCGCCTACCGCATCGCCTCGTTGTCGGCGTCGCTGCCGGTGCTCAACATCGTCGACGTCCTGGTGGCGACCGTGGTGGGTTTGGTCGTCTTCGAGGAGGTGCCCGCGCACTCCCCGACGGCGATCGTCCTGGTCGTGGTCGCCGTGGTGGTCTCGGCCGTGGGTCTGCGCAGCCTGGCCCGGGTCGAGGAGCAGGTGCTGGTCGCGGAGGAGCCCGACCTCGACAGCGAGACCGTCGAGAGGCCACCTGGCGCCCCCACCGCCGCGGCCTGTGGAACCGGGCCCGGACAGACGTCGGGGCCGGCCGCCATGCGCGACCGGCCCGGACGGC
>JBQCEF010000036.1:0-2737 GCA_051960495.1 Nocardioides sp.
TGAAGTCCGGGATCAGGTTCTCCACGCCGGTGTCCGGGTTGAGCTCGTGGATCTGCTTCACGGTCTCGGCGTACAGCCAGGCGCCGCCGTCGGGCAGGTCGTCGCGCGCGACGCCGGTGATCGTGGCGTAGCGCAGCCCCATCTGCTGCACCGACTCCGCGACGCGGCGCGGCTCGTCCCGGTCCAGCGGCTGCGGCTTGCCGGTGTCGATCTGGCAGAAGTCGCAGCGGCGGGTGCACTGGTCGCCGCCGATGAGGAACGTCGCCTCGCGGTCCTCCCAGCACTCGAAGATGTTGGGGCAGCCCGCTTCCTGGCAGACCGTGTGCAGGCCCTCGGACTTCACCAGCGCCTGGAGCTCCTGGTACTGCGGCCCCATCTTCGCCCGGGTCTTGATCCACTCCGGCTTCTTCTCGATCGGGGTCTCCGCGTTGCGGACCTCGAGACGGAGCAGCTTGCGACCCTCCGGGGCCGCGCCGGCGGACGGGGTGGTGGGGGCGGAAGTCACGCTCGCCACTGTACGCCGGGGCCGGTGCGCGCCCCAATTCGAACGGGGGCTAGGGGACGTCTCGGCGGCGGAACGCCACCACCGAGACCAGTGCCGCGAGCGCCAGCAGCACGCCGAGGTAGAGCACGCCGTGCCCGAGGCCGAGCACGTAGGACTGGATGCAGCCGCCCTGGCCCGGCGGGCACACCCGGTCCGGGTCGAACACCGTCGTGCCGTCGTCGATCCAGGCGAAGACGTTGTTCGACAGGCTCCACCGCGACGCCCGCTCGACCGGGAGCGCGGCCACCACCGCCTCACCGACCACGGCGTAGGCGAACAGCAGCGCGAGCGTGCCCACCGTGCTGCGCAGCAGCATCGTGAGTGCGTAGCCGCCGAGCGCACCCGCGGTGGCGAGCACCACTCCACGGCCGGCCGTCCACCGGATGTCGTGCAGGACCGCGCCGGGCGTCGTGATGCCGCGCGACTCGGCGGTGAGGTAGAGCGCCAGCCAGAAGCCGCCGATGAGCAGCACCGAGACGACGAGCGCGCTCAGCAGCACCGCGCCCGCCTTGGCCCCCCACACCTCGAGCCGTCGCGGCCGGAACAGCAGCTGGTTGCTGATCGAGCCGGTCGCCCAGTCGCCGCCGGCGAACGTGGCCCCGGCGATGATCAGCAACGCGCTGACGAGCAGGATCACGGCGACGCCGCGGTTCTCGACGACCTTGCCGAGGTCGAGCGTCGCCCGGCTGAGGAAGTCCTCGGGGCGTGGGGTGAGGATCTGGTCGCAGTCGTCGGCCACCGAGCCGGAGCCCAAGAAGCTCTCCGGGTCCTCCCGGCACTGGGCCAGGTCCTTCTTGAACAGCGGGTCCGCGGCGGCGTTGGCGGCCTGGACCTCGGCGGCGGCGCGTTCGTCGGTGGACACCGGCCGGGTGTCCCACACGGCGGTCGCCGCCAGCAGGGCGGTGAGCAGCGTGGCGGCGAGCACGAGCAGGACGACGGCGCGCCGGCTCCACAGCCGGTCGACCTCGACGAGCAGGAGCCTCATGCGGTCCCGCCCTTCGTCAGCTGGAGGAAGACCGACTCCAGGTCACCGCGGACCGGGGTCAGCTCGCGGACGTAGATCTGGTGGTCGGCGAGCACGCGGGTGATGTCCTCCGGGTGGGCGAAGCCCTCGACGTCGAGGTGGTCCCCGGCCCGGGAGACCCGGAAGCGGGCGTCCTGCAGGTGCCTGGTGGCGGCGACCGGGTCGGCGACCCAGACCCGGGCCACCGCCAGCGTGTTGTCGCCGACGAGGTCGTCGACCCGCCCGGAGGCGACCAGCCGTCCGGCGCCGATGATCGACACCGAGTGGCAGACCTGCTGCACCTCGGCCAGGATGTGCGAGCTCAGCAGCACGGTGACGCCGGACTCGCCGAGCCCGCGGATCATGTCGCGGATGTCCCGGATGCCGGCGGGGTCGAGCCCGTTCGTCGGTTCGTCGAGGATCAGTAGGTCGGGCGAGCGCAGCAGGGTGGCGGCGATCGCGAGCCGCTGCTGCATGCCGAGCGAGTAGCCGCCGTACCGCTCGCGGTCCCGCTCCTCGAGGCCGACCTGCGCGAGTGCGGAGTCGACGCGTTCGGCCGGCACGCCCGCCGACCGGGCGAGCAGCATGAGGTTCTTGCGGCCGGTGAACGACGGCATGAACTTCGGCTGCTCGACGACGGCGCCGACCCGACCGATGACCGCGGGCAGCCGCCGGGGGACCGGCTCGCCGAAGAGGCTCATCGAGCCCGCCGTGGGCCGGACCAGGCCGAGCAGCATCCGGATCGTGGTGGTCTTGCCGGAACCGTTGGGGCCGAGGAAGCCGTGCACGCCGCCGGCCGGCACGGTGAGGTCGAGGCCGTCGACCGCGACGACCTTGCGTCCGCGGCGCGAGCGGTAGACCTTGCGCAGCCCGGACGTCTCGATGACGGGGGCGCCCTGCTCGACCTGCATGGGTCCAACCCTTCCGTACGACGGTGCGGCGGGAGGCGGCGACACGCGCACGCCCGTCCCGCGAGGACTCAGCGCAGGGCGGCCGCGGGGTCGATCAGCCGCGGCGCCCGGCCGGGCTCGGGCTTCGCCGGGTAGTCCGGGGTGGCGTCGTACGGCGTCCAGGCGAGCAGGTCGCGCAGGTGCCGCTCGACGACCGGCGCGGACTCCTCCACCGTGACGTCGCGGCCGAGCTCCTTGCTCAGCGAGGTGACTCCGGCATCGGAGATCCCACAGGGCACG
>JBQCEF010000037.1:0-4327 GCA_051960495.1 Nocardioides sp.
GAGAACGCCGCCCTGCGCGAGCAGGTCGCGGAGAACGAGGCCCCGTCGTACGCCGGTCTCGGCGGCCGCGCCAGCGAGATGCTCCGCCTCGCCGAGGAGCAGGCCGACGAGGTGCTCGCCTCCGCGCGGTCGCAGGCCGCGGAGATCCACCGCCGCGCCACCAAGGACGCGGAGGCGCTGAAGGCCGCTGCCGCTCGCGACGCCGAGGACATGCGGATGGTCCAGCTCAAGGAGCTCGACGAGACCCGCAGCCGCGCCATGGCCGACGTGGAGCAGGAGCGCACCCACGCCCGCAGCGAGGCCGAGGACATCATCGCCGCGGCCAGGCGCGAGGCCGAGCAGCTGCGGCTCGCCGCCGAGCAGGAGACGAACACCTTGCGCACGGGCGCCAAGCGCGAGGCGGAGCAGGCCCGTGCCGCCGCGGACCGGGAGGTCCAGGAGGCCCGCCGTGCCCTCGCCGTCGAGAAGGAGCGCCTGACCCGCGAGGCCGCGGAGCACCACTCGACCGCCACCGCCGAGACCGAGCGGCTCGTGAAGGAGGCCGAGGAGCGCGCCGCCGCGGCGGAGCTCCGTGCCCGCGAGGCCACCAGCCAGTCCAACAGCGTGCGCCAGCAGGCCCACCAGGAGGCCGACCGGCTGGTCCTGCACGCACGTCGCGAGGCCGAGCAGATCGTGTCCTCGGCGCAGACCCAGGCCAAGAGCTTCGTGGCCTCCGGGCAGGCCGACGCCGAGCGTGAGCTCGAGACCCTGAAGGCGGAGGTGGATCGCTACACCAAGCGCCGCGACGCGATCGTCGCCCAGCTCGGGGCGCTGCGCGACGTGGTTGCCGGGTTCGCCGACGACGCTCCCGCAGCAGCCCGACCCGCCGCGACCCAGCCCACCGCGACCCAGCCCGCCGCCACCCAGCCTGCTGCGACCCCGGCCGCGCCGGCTGACTCGGCCAAGGACGCGCCGGCGAAGCCGGCCCCGGCCAAGGACGCACCCGCCAAGGACGCACCGGCGAAGAGCACGAAGAGCACCAGCCAGGGCGACGCCTGATGCAGGGCCCCCCGGAGGGGAACGACGAGGACACCCCCGGGGAGGAGACCGCCCGGGAGGCGATCGAGACCGTCACCCGGGCCGCAGCCGAGGCCGAGGACTCCGCCGAGCAGGCCGAGCAGTCCGCGGACGAGGCGGACCGCGCCGCGTCCGAGGCTGACCGGTCCGCCGACCGGGCGGACACCTCGGCGGCCGATGCGGAGGCGTCGGCCAAGACCGCGGCCGAGGCGGCCTACCACGCCGAGGAGGCCGAGGTCGCGGCCAAGGACGAGCTCGTCGCCGACGAGCCAGAGGACCTCGGCAGCCCCGGCAAGCCGCTGCCGCGCCACTCGCCGTTCTACATCGGCTTCTTCGGCACCGCCGGGGCGCTGCTCGCGATCTTCCTGGGCCAGCGGATCCTGGCGATCAGCTCGGTCCTGATCCTGGTGGTCGTCGCGATGTTCCTCGCGGTGGGGCTCAACCCGCTCGTGGAGCTGCTGATGAGACGGGGGTTGCGCCGGCCGTGGGCGGTGCTCGTCGTGATCACCGGCGTCATCGCCGTGCTCGGCCTGTTCGTGCTGGCGATCGCCCCTGTCGTCGCCGACCAGGTCGGCCAGATCACCGACAACGCCCCGCAGTGGCTCGACCAGCTCCAGCACAACCGGACCATCCGCCGCCTCGACGCGAAGTACGACGTGATCGCGAAGATCAAGGACTACATCGGCAAGGGCGGCCTGGGCGAGAAGGTGTTCGGCGGCGCCGTGGGAATCGGCCTGAAGGTCGTCTCGACCCTGGCGAACGCGTTCATCGTCGTCGTGCTGATGCTCTACTTCCTCGCCTCGCTGCCGACGATCAAGCGCTCGTTCTACGACCTGGCCCCCGCCAGCCGGCGCGAGCGCGTGGCCCTGCTCGGCGACCAGATCCTGCGCAACATCGGCAGCTACGTGCTCGGCGCCTTCGTCGTCGCGATGTGCGCCGGGGTGTCCTCACTCGTGTTCCTGCTCATCGTCGGGCTCGGCGCCTACGCGGTCGCCCTCGCGGTGGTCGTGGCGCTGCTCGACGTCATCCCGATGATCGGGGCGACCCTGGGCGCGGTCGTCGTCACCGCGATCGGATTCGCCTACAGCCCCGGGACCGGGTTCGCCTGCCTGATCTTCTACGTCGCCTACCAGCAGTTCGAGAACTACGTCATCTATCCCAAGGTGATGGCGCGCTCGGTGGACATCCCCGGCTCGCTGATCGTGATCGCGGCGCTGATCGGCGCCAGCCTGCTCGGGGTGGTCGGCGCGCTGCTGGCGATCCCGACCGCGGCGGCGGTGCTGCTGCTGGTCCGCGAGATCGTGATGCCCCGGCAGGAGGCCCGCTAGACCAGGCGGCCGACGAGCTCGTCGCGTCCGGTGACACCGCACTTGCGGTAGAGCGACTTCAGGTGCCCGTTGACGGTGACGAGCGCGATGCCCAGCTCCCGGGCGACGTGCTTGCCCGGCAGCCCGCGGACCACCAGATCGAGGACCTCCCGCTCGCGCCGCGTAAGCCCGTGGTACGCCGCCACGGTGCCGACGAGCTGGTCGACGGTGGCCGGCTGGAGCGCGACGCCCACGTCGGCCTCTCCGAGCTGCAGCTGCATGCCCTCGACGCGCAACCACCGACCGCTCACCGTGCGCACGCAGGTCTTCGCCCGCTCCGGTTCCCCGCGGCGCACCGCGTGAGCGGCCTCGAAGAGCACGCGGTGACGTCGCTGGGGTAGGTCTCGTCCTCGCCGCCCGGGACCAGGTCGTCGAGCCAGCACTGGGCGTCTCCGGAGAGCGATACGAGCCGGTCGTCGGGCGCGATCGCCACCAGTCCCGAGCCCGGGCTGCGACCGCTGGGTCGCACCGACCGCACCTGGAAGCCGCGCAGCGCTCGTGTCAGTGGTCCGCCCATGGCGCACACGGCAGCCGCCTCCGCGGCTCCGAGCGGGCGGCGGGCGTCCTCACTGAAGAGCACCAGCGCACCCCACAGCCGGCCACCGTCACGCAGCGCCAGCCGGATCTCGGAGTGGAAGCCTTGCGGCACCAGGATCTCGTGGAGACGGAAGCTCGTCGGCGCCGCCGGGTGCTCGGCGGACAGCCAGCCGGCCGGGCAGGGTGCGGTGGCCAGGTCGTCGTACCGGTTGACGTCGTGCATCAGCGCCTCGTTGCGCGCCATCTCCGCGGTGTGCTCGGTGCCGCGACCGCCGAACTGCACAGTGCGCATCCCCGAGAGGGGATCGGTCCCGAACAGGCACCACCCGTCGTACGACAGCACCTGACGCAGGGCGCGGTCGACCTCGTGGCTGAACTCCGCCGCCTCCAGCGGCTGCCCACCGAGCCGGGCGAGCCTCGCGGACGCCCCGTCAACGCCCTGCATGCATCGCTCCGGTCCCCCGCGGCGCCACCCGGTGGCTCACGCGGCCGCGTACCGGGGTGCAGGATGTCGACCCGGCCGTTTCGCCGAACGGCGGGTGGGTGGCTTTCGAGCGTGACTACCCGAGCGGTCGGTCAGCGGTCGGCCTCGTGCGCCGCAACGGCTCCGGGCTACGGATCCTGCATCGCGCTTGCACCGATCCCTGCGTCGCGGCCCTGGCCCCGACGTGGACTCCCCGGGGCAGGAGCCTGGTGTTCTCGCGTGTCTCCGGGCTCGACCTCACCTCAGACGAGGACCAGAGCGCAGACTCGGCCGTGCTCTGGCTGTCCGACCTGCAGGGCAGGCACCTGCGCCGTCTCTCCCAGCGCGGCATCGACGGCCGGCTGGAGGACTACCGGGCGAGCTTCGCGCCCGCCGGGTACATCGTGTTCGTCCGGATCCGCAACTCCGACGGTCACCTGGCGGCCTTCCGGATGTCCAGGAACGGACGCCACGTCCGCAGGCTGACGCCCTGGTCGCTGGACGCCGACCTGCCCTGGGTCTCCCCGGCCAGGCGCGGGCGCTCCGAGGACCTGGTTGTCTTCGAGACCTATGGGCACGGCGCTCCCGACGGCACGTCGCAGGCGATTGCCACCGTGCCCGCGACGTGCCGACCCGCTGCGAGCTGCCGCCACCGCATCCGTCTGCTCACCTCGCCCTCCGCCCTACCGCGCCAGCACTTCAATCCGACGTTCTCCCCGGACGGGCGGCGGATCGCCTACGTGAAGTTCCGCGGCTACCAGGACGCCCCACCCGAGGGCGACATCTGGACGATGCGCTGGAACGGCACCGACAAGCAGCGCTTCAGCCGGTCGCCGCTCTTCGAGTTCCGGCCCTCCTGGGGAGTTTCGCCGCGCTGAGCAGCGCGCCGGGGCTACTCCGGCCG
>JBQCEF010000038.1:0-2220 GCA_051960495.1 Nocardioides sp.
CGGCGGTCAGGCCCCCGTGGTCGAGCTCTTCATCTCCGACCTCCGGATGAAGGTCGTCGCCGGGGGCGAGCCGATGATCCCCACGATGCGCGGCGCCGGCTACGTCCTCAAGCCCGCGGCCTGAGCCCGTGCCGCGGCTGCTGCCCTCCTCCCTGACCGGCCGCCTGGTCGCGACCACGGTCGCCCTGGTGGCGCTGGTCGGGCTGCTGCTCGCCCTCGCGACGACGGCTGTGCTGCGCTCCTACCTGACCAGCCGACTCGACGAGGAGGTCGGCGAGGCCGCCGGCCGCGCCGTCCGCGCGCTGCAGGGCGGCCCGTCCTTCCCGGCGCCGTCCGGGTCGCGTGACGGCGACGGCGACGACCGGCACGAGCGCCCGGACATCGAGGCCGCCTTCGGCCAGTCCGCCGGGACGGTGACGGCGTACTTCACCGCGAAGGGATCGGGCGGGGAGCTGGTGACCGACAGCCGGCAGGCGCTGGCCGCCGACGCGCTGGCCGTGCTCGGTGACGTGCCGGCCGGATCTCCCCCGCAGACCGTGCAGCTCCCGGACCTGGGCAGCTACCGGGTGGTCGGCGACCAGGTGGGGTCGGTGCGCGTGGTCACCGGCCTGCCCACCGGCGACGTCGACGACACGGTGGTGGGCCTGCTGGGGTGGGAGCTGGGGCTGACCGCCGCCGCGGTCGTCGTGGTCGGTGGCATCGCACTGGTGCTGGTACGACGGCAGCTGCGCCCGCTGCGCGAGGTGGCGAGCACCGCGCACGACGTGGCCGCGCTCCCGCTCACCACCGGCGAGGTCGGCGTCACCGCGCGCGTGCCCGCGGCGCTCGTCGACGAGCGGACCGAGGTGGGACAGGTCGGCGCCGCGCTCAACACCCTCCTCGGTCACGTCGAGCACGCCCTCGACGAACGGCACCGCAGCGAGCAGCAGGTGCGCCAGTTCGTCGCCGACGCCTCCCACGAGCTGCGCACCCCGCTGGCCACGATCAGCGGCTACGCCGAGCTGTCGCGTCGTGCCGGCGCCGACGCCGAGCAGCTGCAGCAGGCGATGGGCAAGGTCCAGGTCGAGGCCGGCCGGATGTCCTCGCTGGTCGAGGACCTGCTGCTGCTCGCCCGCCTCGACGCCGGCCGTCCCCTGGAGCGCGCGCAGGTCGACCTCACCAAGCTGGTGCTGGAGTCGGTCGGTGACGCGCGCTTTGTGGCGCCGGACCACCGGTGGATGCTCGAGCTCGGGGACGACCCAGTGCTGGTCGAGGGCGACGAGCTGCGGCTGCACCAGGTGCTCGCCAACCTGCTCGCGAACGCCCGGCGGCACACCCCCGCCGGCACCACGGTGACCGTGGGCGCCCGCTGGTCGAACGACGGCCGGTCCGCGGTGCTGAGCGTGAGCGACGACGGGCCGGGCATCGCGCCCGAGCTGCTCGGCGAGGTGTTCGACCGGTTCACCCGCGGGGACTCCGCCCGCACCCGGGCCTCCGGGGGCGCCGGCCTGGGCCTGTCGCTCGCGCAGGCGATCGTCGAGGCACACGGCGGCCGGATCGACGCGACGTCGACGCCCGGCGCGACCCGCTTCACCGTGACCCTGCCCCGGTGAACGCGCCGACCGGCGCGTCCGTACCGGTTCACAGGTGGCGCACAGGCTGCACATCCCGACGGCTCAGATCGCTTCCGCACGATGGATCCAGATCCTCGAACAGGAGCATGAGATGAGCGACGACAGCACCACCCCGCAGAGCGGCTCCCGCTGGGAGCCCCGCACCGACGCCCCGGGGGCCCCGACGCCCCCACCGGTCCCTCCGGTCGAGCACCGGCCGGACGGCGGCCCCTCTGCCCACGCCCCGGGCGACGGCCCTCACCAGGCGCCGGCCCCGGGCCGGTCATCGTGGGCCACCCGGGTCCGCGGCCGGGGCGGCCTGCTCGCAGGCGCCGCCGCGCTGGTGCTCGCGGCCGGCGTCGGCGGCTTCGCGGCCGCCGAGGTGGCCCACCACCCGGACGGGAACCCCTCGACGTTCGGCGTCGGCTCCCAGCCGCAGGACGCCGGGTTCCCGGGCCTCCCGCCGGGCGCCGGCGATGACGACGGCGGCATCGAGGGCCACGGCCACGGGGACGACGACGGCGGCCGGCTCGGCGCCCCGCTCGGAGGCCAGGTCGGCGGCCAGGTCGGCGGCGACGACGGCGCGCAGCAGGGCGGCTCGCTGTGACCATGACGATGCCGGACCGCC
>JBQCEF010000039.1:0-3032 GCA_051960495.1 Nocardioides sp.
GTCAGCGCCAGGTAGACCATCTGGCGCACCGCGATCGTCTCGCCGAGGTTCGCGTCGTCGATCACGACCGGACGCTTGACGACCGAGCCGGTGCCGAGGATCGCCACCTGCGGCTGGTTGATGATCGGGGTGTCGAACAGGGCGCCTCGGCTGCCGGTGTTGGTGATGGTGAACGTGCCGCCGGCGAGCTCGTCGGGGCCGATCTTGTTGGCGCGGGTGCGCTCGGCGACATCGGCGATCTTGCGGGCGAGCCCCGCGATCGACAGGTCACCGGCGTCCTTGATCACCGGTGTCAGCAGGCCCTTCTCGGTGTCCACTGCGATCGCGACGTTCTCCCGGTCGTAGTAGGTCACCTCGCCGGCCTCGGTGTCGATCGCCGCGTTGAGCGACGGGTGCTCCTTGAGCGCGTCGATCGTCGCCTTGGCGAAGAACGGCATGTAGGACAGCTTCACGCCCTCGCGGGCCGCGAAGTCGGCCTTCACCGAGTCGCGCAGCCGGGCGATCGGGGTCACGTCGACCTCGACCACGGTGGTCAGCTGTGCGGAGGTCTGCAGCGACTCGACCATGCGCTTGGCAATGACCTTGCGCAGCCGGCTGAGCTTCTCGGTCTTGCCGCGCAGCGGGCTCGGGGTCGGCGCCGACGGGGCCGCCTGGCCGCCGCTCGCGGCCGGTGCCGCCGCCGCGGGAGCCGGCTCGGCAGCGGCGGGCTGCTGGGCCGCCTTGGCCGCGTCGAGCACGTCCTGCTTGCGGATCCGGCCGCCGACGCCGGTGCCGGTCACCGAGCCGAGGTCGACCCCGTGCTCGGCGGCCATCTTGCGGACCAGCGGCGTGACGTAGGCACCCTCGGCGCCACCCGACGACGCCTGCTGCGGCGCGGGCTTCGGCGCCTCCTGCTTCGGGGCCTCCTGCTTGGGCGCCTCCTGCTTGGGGGCCTCCTGCTCGGCCGGCTCCGCCTCGGCGCCGGCGTCGGGCTGCACCTGCTCGGCCGCCGGGATGGACTCCTCGTCCTGCCCGCCGGCCTCGGGGGCGCCGTCACCGGACGGGCGCGCCTCGGCGGCGGCCTGCTCGTCGCCGGCGTCCTGGGTCTCGGAGCTGCGGGACTCCGCCGCCTCGGCCTGGCCGGAGCCGCCCGAGTCACCGCCCGCGGGCTGGCCGGAGCCGACGATCGCCAGCTCGGCGCCCACCTCGACGGTCTCGTCCTCCTGGACCTTGATCTCGAGCAGCTTGCCCGCCACGGGGGAGGGGATCTCGGTGTCGACCTTGTCGGTGGAGACCTCGAGCAGCGGCTCGTCGACGGCCACGTCGTCGCCGACCTGCTTCAGCCAGCGGGTGACGGTGCCCTCGGTGACGGACTCGCCGAGCGCGGGCAGCGTGACCGGGCTGCCGCCGTTGGCGCCCTGCGCGGCGTCGGCCTCCTGGGCGGTGTGGCTCGACGACGGCGCGGTCTCCTGCGCGTTGAAGCCCTCGTCGGTCTGCGCCGCGGGCGGGGAGGTCTCGGTCTCGGTCTTGCGGTCGCCGTCGTCGCCGGCGCCGTCGGCGCTGCCCTCGTCACCGGAGGCGCCCTGGTCGCCGCCGGACGTCTCGGCCGGCTCGGCCTCCGCCTGCTCGCCCTGGTCCTGCGACTCGTCGCCGCCGCCGGAGCCGCCGGACTCGCCCTCGTCGCCGACCGTGCACAGCTCGGCGCCGACCTCGACGGTCTCGTCCTCCTGCACCTTGATCTCGAGCAGCGTGCCGGCGACCGGGGAGGGGATCTCGGTGTCCACCTTGTCGGTGGAGACCTCGAGCAGGGGCTCGTCGACCGCGACGGAGTCCCCGGGCTGCTTCAGCCAGCGGGTGACGGTGCCTTCGGTGACGGACTCGCCGAGTGCCGGGAGGGTGACTGAGGTCGCCATTGCGTTCCTTCGCTCCTAGGGGGTGCTGCGCTGGTGAAGTCTGGGGGTGAGTCTATGAGTGCGCGTGCAACGGCTTCCCGGCGAGCGCGAGGTGCGCCTCGCCGAGCGCCTCGTTCTGCGTCGGGTGGGCGTGCACGAGCGGGGTGACGTCCTCGGGGAACGCCTCCCAGTTGTAGATGAGCTGCGCCTCGCCGATCAGCTCGCCGACCCGCGCGCCGACCATGTGTACGCCGACGACCGGCCCGTCCTTGCGTCGTACGAGCTTGACGAAGCCGGCGGTCTTGAGGATCTGGCTCTTGCCGTTGCCGCCGAGGTCGTAGGTCAGCGACTCGATCGCGTCGGCGCCGTACGTCGCTGCCGCCGCGGCCTCGTCGAGACCGACGGAGGCGACCTCGGGGTCGCTGTAGGTGACGCGGGGGATGCCGCTCTCGTCGATCGGGGTCGGGTCGAGCCGGGCGATCTCCTCGGCCACGAAGACGCCCTGCGCGAAGCCACGGTGGGCCAGCTGCAGGCCGGGGACGATGTCGCCGACGGCGTACACGTTCTCGACGTTGGTGCGCAGCCGCTCGTCGGTGAGCACGAAGCCGCGCTCCATCGCGATGCCCTGCTCCTCGTAGCCGAGCCCGTCGGTCGTCGGGCCGCGGCCGACCGCCACTAGCAGCAGCTCGGCCTCGACCGTCTCGCCGCCCTGGACGGTCATCCGCACGCCGGTGTCGGTGTGCTCGACCTTCTCGAACGGGGTGCCGACCAAGAAGTTGATGCCGCGCTTGCGGAAGGCGCGCTCGAGCACCTTGGAGACCGCCTCGTCCTCGGCGGGTACCAGGTGGGGGAGCGCCTCGACGATCGTCACCTCGGCACCGCACGAGCGCCAGACGCTGGCGAACTCGCAGCCGATGACGCCGCCGCCGAGCACGATCACCGACTGCGGGACCCGGTCGAGCTGCAGGGCGTGCTCGGAGGTGAGCACGCGGCTGCCGTCGACCTCGATGCCGGGCAGCGTCTTGGAGTAGGACCCGCTGGCGAGTACGACGCTCTCGCCGACGTAGCGCTCGCCGTTGACCTCCACGGCGTTCTTGCCGACCAGGCGCCCCTCGCCCTCGACGACCGTGATGCCGCGGCCCTTCACCAGCCCGGTGAGGC
>JBQCEF010000040.1:0-14869 GCA_051960495.1 Nocardioides sp.
GCCGGCCCGAGTTCAAACCGCCACCCGGACGGCACGCCCTGCACCCGGAGTTCCAGAAACGGCTCGACTACACCGACGAAGCAACCCGCGAGTGGATCCGAGAACGAGATCCCCGCGCCTGAGGAAGTCAGGCGACGATCACGGACCCGGCCCATCTGAGCGGCCGACGAGAACCCCGCTCCCGGGCACGATCTCCGTGATCGCCGCCTGCCCGCATGCCGCTGCGCACTTCTTGCCGGCGGCGCCGGCGCCCTGAAGCGCCGCCACATCTCGGGCACCGCCCCGTTTCAGCTCGAGCCCGGCACGGCTTCGCCGGTTCTGGGTTCTGCCGATGAGCCGGCGATCGCAGACCGCGCTACCCAGCGACGTGGACGCTGCCACTCCTCCGGGCTGACGACAGCGCCGGTCGGGGCCGTGGATCTGCGGCTCAGCGCAGCAGGCCCAGGGCGAACCCCTCCTCGCGCAGCTCCTCGCGCACGTCGGGGTGCGCGGCCTGACCGATGAGCTGCTCGGCCTGGTCCTGCTCGGTGTGCCCGAACAGCTCCGCCACACCCTGCTCGGTGACCACCGCCGATGGCTGGAACGACGTGAGCGGCTCCTCGACCATCGGCACGATCGTGGACACATCGGCCCGGGGGTGCCACGACCGCAGCGCGATCAGCGCCTGCCCGCCCCGCGAGTGCAGCGCCCCCACGATGAAGTCGGTCTGCCCGCCGAAGCCGCTGTGGATGCGGCCCTTCACGCGCGAGGCGTTGACCTGGCCGTAGAGGTCGACCTGGAGCGCCGTGTTCACCGAGACCATGGCCTGGTTGCGCGCGATGAGGCCCGGGTCGTTGGTGGTCTCGGTGCGCAGCAGCCGCAGCCGCGGGTTGAGGTGGGCCCAACGGTAGAGCTCGGGGGAGCCGAGCAGGAACGACGCGGTCAGCGGCAGCCGCGAGTCCAGGCAGCCCCGTTGCTCGAGCTCGAGGATGCCGTCGCTGACCATCTCCGACCAGACGCGCAGGTCGTGGTGGTCGCGCAGGCCGGCCAGGACGGCGTCGGGGACCGCGCCGATGCCGAGCTGGAGCGTGGCACCGTTGCCGATCCGCGAGGCGACCCGTTCGGCGATCGCCGCCGACACGTCGTCCACGACCGCGGGCGCCGGCCGCCCCAACGGGTCTCCGGCCTCGACGACGTGGTCGAACAGCTCGAGCGGCAGCTCGCCGTCGCCGTACACGTAGGGCACGTCCGGGTCGGCCTGCGCCACGACGAGACCCCCGCGCGCGCGCACCGCCTCGATCGCCGCGGGCAGCACATTGACCTCGGCGCCGAGCGACAGCTTGCCGTCCATGGGGACCGAGGTGTGCACGACCACGGCGTCCGGGGGCAGGGCGGCGCCGTAGAGCAGCGGCACCATCGACAGCCGGGCCGGGACGTAGGCGAGCCGGGGGGAACGCCGGGCGCCGGGCCCGACGAACGCCGTCTCGAGCACGACGCCCTCACGGTCGGGCACGCCGGGGTGCGGGTTGAGCAGGTGCAGCGTGTAGGACTCGAGGGCGGCGTCCACCTCACGCAGCACCGTCCACGGCGTCGCCGCGTTGCCGCTGGTGACGATCCGGGGCCGCGGTGGCAGCCGCTCGAGCACGCCGGCGAGGTCCTCGATCCGCGTCATCCGCCGCGCATCCATCATGGGCTGATCACCGGTCCTTCCGCGCCCATCCGTTCGCGCCCATCCTGCCGCGCGGACGGCTCCCGCCGCCGGAGAAATGGCTCAGCGCGACCGGCGCGGTGACCGACGCAACAGCCAGGCGAGCACGGCGCCGAGGATCACGAGCAGGCCCACCAGCCAGACCCACAGCGGGAACCCGCCCGAGCCATCGGCCGGCTGCGAGGCGTCGTCGGCGGCGGGGTCCTCCGCGGGGGTCGCCGACGGGGAGGCTGACTGGCTCGGCTCGGCCTCGACGTAGGTCGGGGCGCCCTCACCGGCCGTGCCGACCACGCTCACCGACAGCTCGATGGGCACCTCACCGGCGGACGCGTAGTCGCTGTCCCCGTTGAGGAAGGCCGAGCAGTAGTAGGTCCCCGGCAGGGAGGCCGGCTGCACGCCGAGCTGGCCCGTCCGGTTCTGGTAGCGGACGGGCGGGGTAGCGAAATGGACGGTGACGGGACGGGACGCGTTGAACAGCTGCCTGTCGTTCTCGAGCTGCGAGGGATCGAAGAAGCCGTTGCGCAGCGGCCCGTAGGACTGCACGATCGCCGTCGGGTTACGGGTTCCGAGCGCCTGGTGGACCGGGGCGCTGCGGCCGAACCGCACGTCGCACACGAGCTGCTGGCCCCAGTCGAGCTCGACGCCGTAGAACAGCGTCTCGGCGACGAGGATGGAGTCGCGGTAGGTGCCCGGCTCCAGGACGGGGGCGGAGGTGAAGGACGGCGACCCGTAGACCGGTTCGGGCTTGCCACCCGCCTGGTCGCCGCGCACGTCGTACTCACCGGGCTCGGCCGCCGGCGGCAGCGACTCGACGTCCTCCGCCGCCGGCTCCTCGAGCACGGTGACCTCGAGCGGCTGGACCCCGGACCCGTCGGTGCGGTGCACCGAGACGGCGTACGGCGCGTCGCCGCAGTCGGCGAGCCGCTCGCCGTCGACGGTGACGGCGGCGGTGACCGGGGTGAGCCGGTCGAAGGCCCCGAGCGAGGACGCCTGCTGCTGGTCGCAGACCTGACCGTCCGGCGTGGTCACCAAGATCTCGACCTGCTCGCTGTCCGAGAGCGACGACGACGTGGGACGGTCCGTCGCCGAGACGTGCAGGGTGCTGCCCTCGGCAGGATCGACCAGGTAGGTCTCGGTCTCGCCGCCGTCGCCGATGGTGTCGAGGTACTGGCCCGGCTCGAGCAGCGGCGCACCGCCGGCGTCGTCGGTGCCCTCCACCGGCGTGCCCCGCGGCGCGTAGGCCCGGGCGGCACGCGCGGAGAGCCGGCTCAGCTGGCTGACCAGCGCGTCGGCGTTCGGAGCGTCGTAGAAGGTGCCGCGGCCGGCTTGTGCGATGCAGGTCAGCTGGTTGCGCGCCTTGGCGTCGACCTGGAAGCCGACCACGTCGACGTGCAGGTCGAGGCCCTGCTTCGAGAGGTCGCGCGCCACCTGGCAGGGGTCGCCGCCGCACGACTCCTCGCCGTCGGAGACGAGCACGATCGTGCGCGAACCCTCCGACGGCAGGTCCTTCGCGGCCTCGCGCAGGCTGTAGGCGATGGGCGTGTTGCCGAGCGGGCGGGCCTTCCCGAGGGCGTTGCGGAGCGCGCCCTTGTCCAGCGGCCCCACGGGTACGACGAGCTCGCTGTCCTGGCAGGACCCGGGCCCGTCGTCGATCTTCGAGCCGTAGATGCGCAAGCCCACCTGCATGCCACCGGGCAGCGCCCCGACGACCTCGCGCAGCGCGTCGACGGCGGCCCGGAACCGGGTGCGGCCGTCGCCGTGGGGCTCCTTCATCGAGCCCGAGGCGTCGAGGACCAGCTCCATCCGCCCGTCGGCGTCCTCGCTCCCGTCGGTGGCCGAGGCGACCGGGTTCCCCACCACGGTGAGCAACGTGCCGAGCAGCACCGCGGCGAGCAGGGCGTGCCCGCGGCACCGGAAGCGCTCGGACGGGCGGCGCCCGAGAGCAGGCGGAGCAGGAGTGGTGCGCACGGGTGAGACCCCCAGTTTCGTAAGAACTAGCCGCGGGTAGTGTAATTGGGCCGAAGCACTGGCCCGTTCGGACTACTCGTCCGGTCCGGTTGGTGGTATTTTCGGGGGATTCCGACCGGGGGACGGAAGACCGAGGCGCGAGGATGCGACCGAGGGACTCGGGCCGCTCCCCCCTGGTTGATCTGGGAGGAAGTGGTGGGCCTTCAGGTCCTGCTCGTCGGGCAACTGCGCCCCGAGCTCGGCGTGTCCGGGAGCCACGAGGGTGTCGCGGTGGCCGACATCCGCCATCCCGATGCGGTCCAGGACGCCGTGCAGCGGCTGGCCGGCCGGCTCGAGGCCGGCTCCGCGCCCGAAGCCGTCATGGTGGTCTGCTCGGTCGTCGACACCGCCGAGGTGCGCCACCAGCTTGACCTGCTCGACGTGGCGCTGCCCGGAGTCACCACCCTGCTCGAGCCCGTGCCCGGGTCCCCGCTGGCCGTGGCCGTGGTCGCGGCGCTCGTGGGCGACGCCGACGGCACCCGCGACCCGGCCGGCCAGCTCGCGATGCTCGACACGCTGCGGGCCCGGACCTGGTCGGCCACGTGGCTGCCCCGCGTGCACAAGCTCGACGACCCGCAGCCGTCGCTGGGCCAGCACGCGCGCGGGTGGCTGGGCGGGTCGGGCTTCCTCGTCGTGCACAGCACCCCCGGCGAGGACGGGCCTCGCGTCACGACCTGCACCGGCGCCGCCGTACCGACCCCGACCGACACCCCGACGGAGGGGGTGCTCATGGTCGCCGACAGCGGTGCGCCGGACTGGGTGGTCCCCGCCTTCACCGACGCCGTCGGGATCGGTTCGCGGACCGACTACGCCACCTGGCGCGATCCTCGCGACGCGTTCGGCGTGCCGGCCTGCGCGGAGTTCCTCATCGTGCCCGCCGACCTCGACGACCCCGAGGCGCTCGCCGTCGCGACCGCCGAGTGCCCCGGCTGCGGGAACCGGCACCACCGCACCACCTGCCCGTACTGCCGCATGACCCGTCCGCCCGAGCCGGACGCCGACGGCGCCGACGTGGCCGGCGCGGACACCGACCTGCAAGGAGCATCAGCGTGAACCCCAGACAGCGCCGCGGAGTGCTGTTCCTCCTGCTCGCCGGACTCGGCGCGCTGGTGGTCTTCTTCATGGTCACCCGCTACGTGGCCGGCGTGAACTCGAAGGTCGCCCCGATGGTCACCGTCTACCAGGCGGCGAAGAACATCCCGGCGTACCGCGAGCTGACCGCCGACAACGTCGAGGCGGTGCAGATCCCCGAGCGCTACGTGCCGCCGCAGGCGTTGCGCGAGGGCGCTCAGCTGTCCGGGCAGCGGGTGAGCTTCACCGTCGGGCGCGGCACCGTCATCGGCTCGGACATGCTGCTGCCCCCGTCAGAGCTCAACCCCGACGAGCGCGAGATCGCGATCGAGGTCGACGCGGTCACCGGGATCGCCGGGCGCATCGCCAGCGGCGACTTCGTGGACATCTACGCGGTGTTCGCCAGCCCCGACGGCAGCACTGGCAACTCCCAGGTGCTGGTGCACAACGTGCGCGTCGTCTCGGTCGGCGGCCGGCAGACCCGGAGCAAGGAGACCGCCGAGGGCGCGCTGCGCCAGGCCGACGTGCTCCCGGTCACCGTCGCTCTCGAGCCCGAGGACGCCCTCAAGGTCACCTACGCCGACAGCTTCGCACTCGCCGTGCGGCTGGTCGGCCTGCCGCCGGGCATCACCACCGAGGACCGCAGCGACGAGCTCGACTCGGTCGACTCCAGCGCGCTCGGCCTGCCCAAGCCGAAGGGCCGGTGACCCCGTGACCCGCGAGACAACCGTCATGAGCAGCCCAGGAGACACCAGATGAGCCACTCGGTGATCATCGGCGCCGGCGACCAGGTCGTCACCTACGAGATCCGCTCGCTGGTCGGCGAGGTGGAGGGCTTCAAGGTCGAGGACGTCGCCGACACCTCCGACCAGCTCGAGCAGTCGGTGCTGCGGCGCGACCCCGACGTGGTCATCGTGCACTCCGGCATCGGGCCGATGCCGGTGCTCCAGCTGGTCCGCGACCTGGCGATGCGCCGGCCCGGCACGGCCATCTTGGTGATGGCCGACCAGGTCACTCCCGAGGTGTTCACCGAGGCGATGGACGCCGGCGCACGCGGCGTGCTCCAGCACCCGGTCAGCCTCGAGGACCTGCAGGCCCGGCTCACCTCGGCCGCCCAGTGGGCCGCGCAGATGCGGCGCCACCTCAGCGCCCCGACGGACCTCGAGAGCTCCGGCTCCGGCCGCGGCAAGGTGTACGTCGTCGCCGGCGCCAAGGGCGGCGTGGGCACCTCGACCGTGGCCGCGCACCTCGCCTACGACTACGTGAAGGCCGTGGCCGGCAAGAGCGTCTGCCTGGTCGATCTCGACGTCGAGAAGGGCGACCTGGCCCACCTGCTCGGGGTCAGCCACCGGCTCGACATCAGCGACCTGGCGCAGGTGGCCGACGACCTCGGCCCGAGCACGGTCAGCTCGGCGATCCACCGCGACCCGAGCGGCGTCGGCCTGCTGCTCGCGCCCGAGCACATCGAGGACGTCGCGAGCATCGGCGACCGCGAGACCCGGCTGATCATCGGTGCCGTCCGGCGCCAGTTCGACCTGGTCGTCGTCGACGCCGGGTCACACGTGACGCCGGTCAGCGCGGCGGCGGTCGAGGTCGCCGACGAGGTCGTGCTGGTGACGACCCCGGACGTCCTCGCGCTCCGCGGCGTGCACCGCACCCTGGACGCCTGGGGCCGGGTCGGGGTGCGCAAGCCCGAGGCCACCCGGGTGCTGCTCAACCAGGTCAGCAAGATCGCCGACATCCAGCCCGACTCGGTCCCCCGGCTGCTCCCGACCGCCCCGCTGCGCCACACGCTGCCGGCCGCCTTCAAGCGGCTCGAGCCCGGCCTCAACCACCGGATGCCGGCCGAGGTGAAGGACCGGGGCTGGTGGAGCAGCGTGCACGCGGTCGCTCGCGAGATCGGCCTGCTGGGTGGCGACGAGGCATTCGCTGCACCCGCCGGCAAGAACAGCCGCCGACGCGGGAAGGTCCGGGCCGGTTCCCGGGGGGAGTCCGGCCAGGCCGCCCTGGAGTTCACCGGGATGTTCCCGGTCGTGATGCTCCTGGTGCTTCTGGTGTGGCAGGTGGGTCTGACCACGGTCTCCCTGGCGCTGACCGGCCACGCCGCCAACGAGGCCGCCCGTGCCGCGGCCGTCGGCGAGGACGTGTCGACCGCCCTGGACACGGTGCCGGCGTGGTTCGCCCAGGACATGACAGTGACCCAGTCGCCCAGCGGCGACACCGTGCGCGTCCACACCGACCTGCCGATCCTCAGCCCCGGCTTCACCGCCACCGGGTGGAGCTTCACCAGCACGGTGGGAGTCGTCGATGAGCCGTCCTGACCGCACCGAGCGCGGCACCTCCACCCTCGAGGTGGCCGGGCTCGCGCCGCTGGTGCTGACGATCACGCTGGCACTGCTCTACGCCGGCTTCGCGCTCTACGGGATCACCGCCACCCAGACAGCCGCCCGCCAGGCCGCCCGGGCCGCGTCGCTCGGGGACGACCCCTACGCAGCCGCGGACGCCGCCCTGCCCGGCTGGCTCGACCCGGAGGTCAGCAGCTTCCCGACCGGGTCCGGCACCACCGTGCGGGTGCGCACCGACCTCCCCGACTTCATCCCCGGGACCGACCTGCACGTCACCCGCGAGGCGGTCATGCCGTGAAGCGCGCCCACTTCCGCGCCAGCGACGTCGTCGACAGCGAGGCCAGGCTGACGGCCGACCGGCAGACGGCTGCGGACCTCGAGACCCGCACCGACGAGATCCTGGTCAGCTCGTTCCGCGAGAAGCTGCTCGACGAGATCGACCTCAACGAGCTCTCCAAGCTCGACCTCACGCAGCGGCGCGCCCGGCTGGAGCGCGTGATGACCCACCTGGTCGCCCGTGAGGGACCGCTGCTGTCGAGCCGCGAGCGCACCTCGTTGATCCGCCGCGTGGTCGCCGAGACCCTCGGCCTGGGCGTCCTCGAGCCGCTGCTGGCCGACGAGGCGGTCACCGAGATCATGGTCAACGGCCCGGACACGATCTTCGTCGAGCGGCTCGGCCGCATCGAGGAGTCCCCGACCAAGTTCGTCTCCACCGAGCAGCTGATGCAGACCATCGACCGGATCGTGTCGACGGTCAACCGGCGGGTCGACGAGTCCAGCCCGATGGTCGATGCCCGGCTGCACACCGGCGAGCGCGTCAACGTCATCCTCCCGCCGCTGGCGCTCGACGGCCCGGTCGTCACCATCCGCAAGTTCCCGCGGTCGTTCACGATGGACGAGCTCGTCGCGCGCGACACCATCGACGAGGCGACCGCCGCGTTCCTGAGCGCGAGCGTGCGGGCCAAGCTCAACATCGTCGTCTCCGGCGGCACCGGCTCCGGCAAGACCACGCTGCTCAACGCGCTCTCCGCGGCCATTCCCGAACGCGAGCGCATCGTCACGATCGAGGACGCCGCCGAGCTCTCGCTGCAGCAGAAGCACGTGATCCGGCTGGAGTCGCGTCCGGCCAACGTGGAGGGCCGCGGCCAGGTCACCATCCGCGACCTGGTGCGCAACAGCCTCCGCATGCGGCCCGACCGGATCGTGGTCGGCGAGGTCCGCGGCGGCGAGACCATGGACATGCTCTCGGCGATGAACACCGGCCACGAGGGCTCGCTGACCACGGTGCACGCGAACTCCCCCGACGACGCGCTGAGCCGGCTCGAGACGCTCGCCTCGATGAGCGACCTCGAGATCCCCTTCCAGGCGGTGCAGGAGCAGGTCAACAACGCCATCGACGTGATCGTCCAGCTCGACCGTGGCCCCGACGGCAGCCGCCGGGTCTCCAGCGTCGTCGCGCTCGAGTCGCGCCGTCGGGAGGAGTACCGGCTGCACCCGGTCAGCGTCTTCGAGGCCGACCCCATCGGGGCGGACCGGATCGTGCGCGGACGGCACGTGCCGCACCCCCTCTCGGCGACCCTGGCCACGCGCATGCGGCTGGCGGGCGAGCAGCTGCCCGAGGTCTTCCTCGGACCCGTCGACGGGTGGCAAGGGGGCTGACGTGCTGCTGATCCTCACCGCTCTCGCGCTGACGCTCGTCGTCTTCTACTTCGGCCTGCGTGAGCTGGGCGTCGCCGTGCGCGAGCAGCGCCGCCTCGAGACCGCGGTCCTGCCCGACGAGCGCCGGGCCGGCGGGCTGCGGTGGAGCACCATCGACCGGCAGCTGCTGCGCATCTCGAGCGGCCGCCGGCTGCGCGAGACCCTCGAGATGAGCGGGGTCAGCACGGCACCGTCGAAGTTCCTGGCCGTGGCGGTCGCGGCGTCGGTGCTGCTCGGGCTGCTGCTCGCGCGCTCGCTGTCCGGCCTGCTGTTCCCGCTCGGGCTGCTGCTCGGGCTGCAGCTCACCCGGGTCTACCTGCGCCGGGCCAAGAACAAGCGGCGCGAGGCCTTCATCTCCCAGATGCCGGAGCTCGCCCGCACCCTGTCGAACGCCACGTCCGCCGGCCTGTCGGTGCGCACCGCGCTGGCGATGGCCGTCGACGAGCTGGCCGACCCCGCCCGCTCGGAGATCCGGCTGGTGACCGAGCAGCTCAACCTCGGGGCGTCGCTGGACGGGGCGCTGACGAACATGGAGCGACGCCTGCCCTCCCGCGAGGCCGCGATCCTGATCAGCACGCTCATCGTCTCGGCACGCTCCGGTGGTGGGCTGGTCACCGCGCTGCGCGACATCGCCGGCACGCTGGAGACCCGCAAGGAGACCCGGCGCGAGATCCGCACCGTCTACGCCCAGGCCGTGGCCACGGCGTACGCCGTGCTGCTGATGGGCGTCGGCGTGCTGTTCCTGCTCGACAGCGTCCACGAGGGGACCGTCGACACCATGCTGCGCGAGCCGCTCGGCCAGGTGGCGCTGGTCGTCGCCGGGGGCATCTACGCCGCTGGCATCCTGGTGATCCGCCGGATGACCCGGGTGGAGGTCTGATGCCCGCCACCATCGCCCCCGGACTCCTCGCGCTGGCCGCGGCCGGCCTGTTCCTGCTCGGCGTCACCGGCCTGCGCATGGCGCGTAGCGACGCCCTGGAGGGTTGGGACGTCGGCGACATCGCGCTGCTGCGCGACGAGTCGAAGCGCCGCGAGCGGCGCGGCCCCATCGACGCCCTGGCCCAGCGGCTGGCTCCCCGCCTGGCGCGGGCCCTCGGCCCCCGCACGCTGGCCCGGATCCGGCAGCGCATCGACCTCGCGGGCCGGCCCGACGGGATGACCGTCGAGACGTTCCTCCAGCTGATCATGAAGTACGCCGTCGTGTTCGGCTTCTTCGCGCTGTGCCTGTTCATGCTCGGCAACAACTTCAGCGCGCTGCTGTGCCTGGTGGCGGTGCCGCTGCTGCCGTTCTCCCGACTCGCCGGGCACCAGCGCCGCCGGCAGGAGCGGATCGCGAACGACCTGCCCGACTTCCTCGACATCTTGTCGGTGACGGTCTCGGCCGGCATCGGCTTCCGCACCGCGCTCGGGCGGGTCTCGCAGCGGTTCGAGGGCCCGCTGCGCGACGAGCTGCTCCAGACCCTGCACCAGCTCGACGTCGGCGTCCCACGGCGGGCGGCCTTCGAGGCGCTCCGCGACCGCTGCGACTCCGAGCCGATGGACTCGTTCGTGTCCGCGTTCCTGCAGGCCGAGGAGCTCGGCGCGCCGCTCGCCACGACCCTGAACAACATCGCGCTCGACATGCGGCGCGAGTCCGCGCAGGCGGCTCGGCGCAAGGCGGCCCGCACCGTTCCCCGGGTCACGCTGGTGGTCTCGATCGTGCTGGTGCCGCCGACCCTGCTGATCATCGTGGTCGGGCTCTACCTGGGCTCCGGCGTCGACATCGGGCAGGTGCTCCGTGGGTGAGGCGGCGCGCACGTTCACGACCAGCATGGTCCGCTGGGCCCTCGTCGTACGCCTGGCGTCCACGCTCGTCGCGCTGGTGCTCCCGGTCGCGTCGGTCGACCGGCAACGGGTGGTGCTGGCGCTGGCCCTGCTCGGCGGGTGGAGCCTGGTCTGGCTCGCACCCCGGGGCGGCACCATCCGCGTCGTACGCCGGCACCCGATCATCGCCGTGGGCGACGTCCTGGTCGCGGTCATCGTCACGGGTCTCGTCGGGGTCGACAGCCCGCTGGTGTTCGCCACGCTGAGCACCGCCCTGGTCATCGGGGTCCTGTTCCGGCCCGTCGTCAGCTGCCTGGTCACCGGGGTGCTCGTCGCCGGCTACCTCCTGGCCGCCCTGACCCAGTCCGTGGCCGGACCGGCGACGTTCGTGTTCTTGTTCGTCATCCCCGCGACGTACGTCGTGCTCGCGCTGCTCGGCGGCGTGACCCGGCACCTGCACGAGCAGGTGCTCGCGGAGCAGGCCAAGCTCTCGGCCACCTCGGCCGCTGCCGCCGCTGCCGCGGAACGGGCCCGGCTCGCCCGCGACATGCACGACTCGGTCGCCAAGAGCCTGCACGGCGTGGCGCTGGCCGCCGCGGCGCTGCCGCGCTGGATCGACCAGGACCAGCAGGTGGCCGTCCGCCAGGCGAGCGCGATCCAGCAGGCGGCCGAGCAGGCCTCGGCCGAGGCGCGCGAGCTGCTCGTCTCGCTCCGCTCGATGTCCGAGGGGCCGCTGGTCGAGCGGCTGACCGACCTCGTCGCCACGTTCCGCGACCGCACCGGGATCGAGACCACGCTCGAGGTCCGCAACCTGGCCGACCTGGAGCCGGCGGTCAGCCACGAGATCCTCCAGGTCGTCGGCGAGGCCCTCGAGAACGTGCACCGGCACGCCGCCGCCCGGCACGTCGTGGTGGAGCTCGACAGTGCCGGCGAGACCGTCGCGGTCCGCGTCGCCGACGACGGTTCTGGCTTCGAGCCCGGTCGCGTCCCGGCCCGGCACTTCGGGCTGCTCGGCATGCGCGAACGCGCGGCCGCGCTCGGCGGCCACCTGTCGGTGGAGAGCACGCGAGGTCAGGGCACCACAATCGGCCTGCTGGTGCCGCTGCGCGCCAACGCCGAGGCGGCCACGTGACGCCGGCCTCGAGCAGCGCGGCGAGCCCGGCGACCAACGTGCGGGTGATCCTCGCCGACGACAACGCCGTGCTGCGGATGGGGATGGCCAGCCTGCTCGCCTCCGACGAGCGCATCACGCTCGTGGCCGAGGCCGAGAACGGCCGCGAGGCCGTCGAGCTCGCCGAGCAGCACCGGCCCGACGTGGTCGTGCTCGACGTGCGGATGCCCGAGCTCGACGGTGTCGCCGCGGCGGCCCGGATGCCCGAGGGCACGCGGATCCTGATGCTCACCTACTCCGACGAGCCGGAGGTGATCAGCACCGCCATGGCCAGCGGCGCGCACGGCTACCTCGTGCACGGCTCGCACACGCCGGAGGAGATCCTCAACGCGGTGCTCGCCGCGGCCCGCGGGATGTCGGTGTTCGGGCCGGCGGCGTCCGCGGTGCTCTTCGACCCGGGCCGGCTGGACGCCAAGGTCCGCTCGGCCGACGCGGGGTCGCGCGCCGCGCAGTACGGCCTCACCGCGCGCGAGGCCGAGATCCTCGACCTGGTCGCCGAGGGTCGCACCAACCGCGAGATCGCGACCGCCTGCTTCCTCGCGGAGAAGACCGTGAAGAACCACATCAACCGGATCTTCGCCAAGCTCGGGGTCGCGACCCGCGCCGAGGCGGTCAGCCTCTGGCTGCGGCCCTCCGGCTGACGGCGGTGGCTCGGGTCCCGCGACCCGGGGGCCGGGACGGACTTGGGCCCGGGATTGGGCCCTGGGGCCCACGACGGGCATCGCGCCGGCTCATAACGTCACTGATCACAAGCTCGCTTCACCGCCCTACCAACACAGGAGTTGTCATGTACGAGTCGCTCATCAAGATGTACGCCGTCCTCACCGTCCGCGTCGCGGCTGCCCACGACGAGAAGGGGCAGGGCACGCTGGAGTACGTCGGCATCGTCGTCGTCGCCGCGATCCTCGTCGGCGCCGTGGTCGACGCGATCAACGGTGGCGAGATCACCAGCGCGATCAGCAACAAGATCTCCGAGATCATCAACGCCGGCTGACGATGACCTCTCGCACACTCCTGCGCGATGAGGAGGGCGCTGCCGCCAGCGCCCTCCTCATCGCCGCGGTGCTCATCGGGTTCGCGATCTTCGTCTACATGGCGATCCCGCTCGGCACCGCGGTCGACGCGAAGGCACGCAACCGGACCGCCGCGGACGCGGCGGCGCTGGCCGGTGCCGAGGGTGTGCGCGAGGACCTGCTGGCCGGGCTCGGGGACGCGGGACTGCCGAGCTCGTGGCACGACCTTCCCGGCGTGGCCGGCATGGGTCGCTCCGCCGCCGAGGAGTACGCCCGCTACAACGACGCCACGCTGCTGTCCTACTACTTCGACCCCTACGACGGCACCGCCCACGTCGAGGTGGAGGGCCAGGACGTCGACGGCCAGCTCAGCCACTCCAGCGCGGTCGCGCAGGTGGACCTGCCGCACTGCGACGCGCTCGACCCGCCCGATCCGCCCACCCCGACGGCGACCCCGGACCCCGAGCCGGACCCGGACGACAAGGACAAGGGGCCCGCCGACCCGCTGCCGAGCGAGCCGCCCCCGCCCCCGCCGCCGGTCGACCTGTCCGTGCACTGTGACGGCTTCGACCTGACGTTCCAGGTCCGCTACACCGAGGACGGCGGGATCGAGGTCCACTTCCCGCCGGGCCAGCTCGGCAAGATCCGCGACGCGATGGACGTCCGGCTCATCGCCTGAGCGCCGGCCGGCGAGCCCGTCGTACCGCCCGACCACACCCGCACACCGCACCGCACCACGTCCTGGGAGGACCGCACCGATGACCCGCTCCGCACGGATCGTCCCGCTACTGCTCGCCGCACTGCTGCTCGGCGGCTGCGGCGGGGGCGCCGGGGACGACGACGCCGGCCCCGCCACACCTGCGGGGATGACCGAGGTTACCACCGACGTCGGCACCGTCGCCCGGCCCGACGAGTGGAAGCCCCTCGACGCCGCCACGGACAAGAACGAGGTCGCCGCGTTCTCCATCGAGAACGACGAGGGCCAGGTCGTGGGTCAGATGGACGTGATCGTCAACTCGGTCAGTGCGGGCACCCAGGCCGACGCGGTGGCCGGCGCCATCCAGGGCGCACGGATGCCCTACTTCCCCGAGCTGCGCCACACCCGTCGCGAGTTCAGCGACGTCCCGGGGGCGGACAGCGCGTTCGTCACCGAGAGCACCTACACCACCGCCGACACCGGCCAGGACGCCCGCAGCCTCGACCAGGTCGCGGTGGCGAAGGACGGGAAGTACCTGCTGGTGCGGATCTCGTCCGCGGCCCAGGCCTACGACCCCGAGCTGTTCCAGCAGGTCGTCGACACCATGCGGCTGAGTGACGGGGCCGCATCGTGAACCCGGCGGCACGGCTGGCGCTCGGCTCGGCCGGGTGCGCGGTCGCCGCGGCGCTCGCGAGCTGGCTGGTCGCGGCCGCCACCCTCCCCTACGGCGTCCCCGGCGTCGCCGTGGGGGTCCTCACGATCGCGGTGATGGTGCTGGTCTGCGGCCTGGGCGCCGCGTTCACCGCCCGGCGGCAGCCGGCCGACACGCCGGCACAGCTCACGGCAGGCCTGCTCGGTCCGGTGGTGCTCGGCCTGCTCGTCGCGGCCTTCTCAGAGACGCCCTGGTGGTTCCGGGCGCTCGCCCTGGCGGCGTTCGTCGCCGCGGGGGTCGCGGGGCTGCGGGTCGGCAGCCGCGAGTCCGACGCGCCGGCGCGTGAGCACGCCCGCTCCGACGCGGGCTCGGGCTCGCTGGAGTTCGTCGGCGTGGTCATCCTCGCCGGCATCCTGGTCGCCGCGACCGTCGGCGCCACCGCGTCGAGCAGCCCCGCGATGCGCGACACCATCTGGGCGAAGATCTGCCAGATCACCGGCGGCTCCTGCGAGGCCGGGTCCGCACCCTCCAACGTGTCGATGAAGCCGCAGGACTGCGAGATCTACTCCCAGGAGCGCAAGATCAGCGCCACCGTCGACATCGCGTTCGTCCGGGTCGGCGGCGGTGCGGTCATCCAGCGCGTCGAGAAGAGCAACGGCGAGGTCGAGATCACCGTCCTGCACGAGGGCCGGGGCGGCGCGGTCGCGGCCGCCGGCGGGCACGGC
>JBQCEF010000041.1:0-10899 GCA_051960495.1 Nocardioides sp.
CCTTGGGCACCGGCGCCGAAGCGGGCGCGGCGGCCTTGGCGTCCGGCTTGGGCTGGACGTCCTTGGCCGGGGTGGTCTTCGCGGGCTTGGGGGCAGGGGTCGAGGTCCGGCTCTCCTGCGCGGCCGGCTTGGCCTCCTGCTTCGGCTCGGCCTTGGCCGCCGGCTTCGTCGTACCCTCGTCAGCCCGCTCGCGACGGGGGGCGGTCGCGGTCGTGCCGCGCGCGCCGTTGCCGGAGGTCGCGGCCGACTCGACCTTCTCGTGGTAGTTGCGGAAGAAGTCCCACCAGGCCTTGTCCACGCTGTTCGGGTCCTGCTTGTAGCGCTCGTACATCTCCTCGACGAGCCACTCGTTGGCGCCGAACGCGGCCAACGGATTCTCGTCGGCGGCTGCGCCTGAGGTGGATGCGGCTGGTGAAGACTCGGCCACGGCCTGAATCGCCTCTTCCGATGAAACCTGGGGTGGAATCTCTAAGGTGAGTGAACGGCTACAAGGCTAGACCTTCGCCGCAACTAATTGCAGCCGGGACCACCGTGGCGGACGAGGGTGTAGCCAGGCTCACGTCCCCACCCCGCGCACCGAGAGGAACCCCCCTGTGACAGACGCGTCCCGAGCCCGGGTCGAGCGTCGCGCACGGCGTGCCACCGCCGCCGTGGTCTGCGGGCTCCTCGCGGCCACGACGGCCTCGTGCACCGGCGACGAACCCGCCGGCGGGCCGCCGGCCGAGCAGTCCTCGTCGGCCTCCGCGCCTTCGCCCACCGAGGGGTCCACCTCCACGCTGGAGCCGAGGCCCGCACCGGCGAGGACACGGGTCACTCGCGTCTCCGGTCACCTCGCACCGAAGGACCGCTCGGTGCTCGAGCACAAGATCGGCAAGGTCGTCTCGGCCTACTTCGACGACGCCTTCCTCGGCGGGCCCTATCCGCGTTCGGGTTTCGGCGACGCCTTCGACACGTTCTCCTCGGGCGCCGCCCGGCTCGCCCGCCACGACAAGGCACTGCTGACCAACCAGACGCTCGGCCCGACCACCGAGTCGGTGGTGGCCCGCCGGCAGACCGCCTACCTGTCCGTGCTGGCGCCGCACAAGATCGCCGCCGGGGTGACCGCCCTGGTCGACCTGCGCTACCTCGCCGAGCGCGGCGACAAGCCCGACAAGGAGGTCACCGTGAAGGGACGGCTGATCCTGACGCGCAAGAAGAGCGGCGGATGGCAGATCTTCGGCTACGACCTGAGCCGGTCCGCCTCGACGGTCGGGGAGGCCTCGTGAGCACGCTGACGGAACGCGGCCGGCACGGCCTCCGACGCCTCCGCGCCGGGCGGCGACTGCTCGTGGCGGCGCTGCTGCTCGGGCTGGCGGCGCTCGTGATCCCGCCCGCCACGGTGCGCGACGCGCCGGTGTCCCTGGTCAAGGTCAGCCGCGCCCACGGCGTCGACCACCCCGACCACGTCGTCTGGGTCCTCTTCCTCGGCTCGGACGCCCGGCCGGGCCAGAGCATGACCCGCAGCCGCGCCGACGCGATCCAGCTGACCGGGATCAACCTGCGCACCGGCGCGGCGACGGTGATCGGGGTGCCGCGCGACTCCTACGTGTCGATCGCCGGGCACGGGAGGAACAAGATCAACGCCTCGATGTACTTCGGCGGTCCGCAGCTGATGGCGCGCTCCGTCGGCGACCTGGTCGGGATCCGGCCGGACTACGTGTTCACCACGGACTTCTGGGGCTTCCGGCAGATGATCAACACCGTCGGCGGCGTCACGGTCAACTCGCGCTGGAACTTCTCCGACCCGGTGATGCCGGGCGGCTACCACCGCGGGCCCAACAAGCTCAACGGCTTCCAGGCGCTGATCTTCGCCCGGGTCCGGCACGCGTTCCCCCGCGGCGACTTCGACCGCTCCGCCAACCAGCAGGACGTCATGCGCGCGATCCTGCGCCAGGTGCGCGGACGCCAGGAGAAGCCCGGCTTCATGGAGCGCGGCGTCTGGGCGGTGGTGCGGCACATGAACACCAACCTGCGGCCGTCCGAGCTCTACCGGCTCGCGCAGGCCGCCTCCCGGATCGACCCCCGCAAGATGCGCGGCTGCGTCGTACAGGGTGGGACCGGCTATGCCGGGTCGGCCAGCGTGGTCTTCCCCGATGTCGCGCAGGCGCGGCGGATCGGGAACGACGTACGACGTGACGCGACGCTGGACCACGGCTGCTGACCCGCGCCCCGAACACCAGGGGATGTCGGAAAATGGTTACTTCCCCCGGGAAGCATCCCGAGGGAAGTAACAGATAGCCGACATCCCCTGGTGTTCAGCAGGCGCCTCAGGCGGGCTTGAGGAAGGCGCGCGCGACGCCGAGGTTGATCACCGTCGGGATCGCGTCACCCGGGTTTAGGGTGATCCGCACCGCGGTGACCTTCACCCCGCGCTTGGTCACGTTCTTGAGGCCGAACTCGATCTTGCCGAGGCCGGGGATCTCGATCGGGTCGGAGGGCAGCTGGTCGGCGCCGAAGGACTGGCCGCCGATCGTCAGCGAGCCGATCCCGGTGCCCTTGATGCTGCGGACCAGCTTGCCCGACTTCTTCTTCTCGACGTTGGCCTGGCCGACGATGCCCTCGATCTCGACGCGCTGGTCGCCGCTGCCGACCACGGCCCGGCTCACCTCGCCCTTGGTCCAGGCGTAGCCGCTGCCGTCGTGGCGCTGCAGGCCGTTCACCAGGCCCTTGATGGCGCCGACGGCCAGCGCGCCGCCCAGCAGGTCGTTGGCCGGCTTCGCCGAGCTGGTGCGGGTCTTGCCGTTGGTCCCCTGGCAGGGGAGCGGCTCGATGCCGGTCTCGCCGATCTTGACCAGGCCGTCGGCGGCGGAGGCGTCGAGGCCGTAGCCATAGCCGTTCATCACGCCGCTGGGCAGGCCGCGCAGCATGCCGGCGCGGCTGCGGCCGATCGAGATGGTCGAGTCGTCGTCGGTGCCGCGGACCCCGTCCTGACCGTAGAGCGTCACCAGGAGGGCGTCGGCTGACGCCGTCGCCTTGTTCTTGGTGATCTTGGTGCGCTCGAAGCCCGGCTGGACCACGCCGAGGCCCGGGATCTCGATCTCCTGCCCCTGGGCCTGGGAGACGGTGTCGATCACCTGGCCGATGCCACCCGAGAGCGCATCGATCAGGTCACCGAGCGGGCCGTCGACGTTGGGGTCGACCGACGGCAGGTCCAACGTGAGCTTGCCGCTGGTCAGCTTGGTGTCGGCGTCGAAGACCCCGCGCTTGGCGGTCACGACGGACTTGCTGACCAGACCCTCGAGACGGAACACGGGGGCCGGCAGGTCTCCTTGCGGCGGGCCGCTGAGCGTGACCGAGGCGAGCTTGCTCACCGACGTGGTGCCGACGAGGTGCTGCGCCTTCTTCCGGAAGGTGCGGTTGGCGGTCTGCATCGCGCCGAGCTTGATGAACGGGTTGTCCTGAGGCGTCGCGGCCTCGGTGAGGAAGTTGGCCGCGTTGGGCCGGTTCGAGCCGTTGAGGCCGGCGTACCGGGTGCAGGCGATCCACGCGTGAGCGCTGCGGCCGGTGTTCAGCGCGACGGTGTTGGACCTCACCCGCGTGCCGTAGGCGAAGGAGTGGAACCCGTAGTCGGTGACGACGGTCTTGGCCGAGGCCGGGCTCGCGGTGACGACCACCGCTCCGGTCAGCGCGGCGGCGAGTGCTCCCGTGCTCGCCACCAGCCGCTTGAAAGAGGTATGCACGATGAGCTCCCCAGGTGCGTTGCGAATAGAACGGTGCCGGGAGTCCCGAGATGTGCCCCCTCCTGGCAGTAGTGCAACGAGAGCCTGCCCGGAACGCTACGGCGTCAAAAGTAAAAACTACCGATCAGTAGCGAAATGGGACAGCCGTGCCGGAGCGCATGAGACGCGTGAGGCGAGGCGGGCGACGTGCCGCGGAGGGCGGAGTCGCGAGAAGTGAGGGGCGCCCCCGGTAGGATTCGAACCTACGCACCCGCCTCCGGAGGGCGGTGCTCTATCCCCTGAGCTACGGGGGCTCGGGCTGCGCGGAAAGCGTACATGACATCCACCGGACACCGACGTGAGGGGCCACCGCGATGACCGGCGCCACGGGCGGGCGGGTGCTCGTCGTCGACGACTCGCCGGTGATCCGCGACCTGATCGCGGTCAACCTCGAGCTCGAGGGCTTCGTGGTGGACCTCGCCGAGGACGGGGAGGCGGCGCTCGAGGCGGTCGGGCGCAGCCGGCCGGACCTGGTCACGCTCGACGTCGTGATGCCGCGGCTCGGCGGATTCGAGACCGCGACCCGGCTGCGCGCCGACCCGTCGACCGCCCACATCCCCATCGTGATCGTCACGGCCCGGGCGTCCGCCGCGGACTTCGAGCGCGGCGAGGAGATCGGCGTCGACGGCTACCTGACGAAGCCGTTCGAGCCGGCCGAGCTGGTGGCGCTGGTCAGCCGGCTGGTCCGCGAGGGACACCCCGCCTGAGACAGACCGGGAGCCGGCGCCCCCGCGGGCGCACCGCCGCGACGTCGGGGGCCGTCCCCATGGCGATATGGGTTCGAGGCTCGGGCGGCGGCGCCGATACCCTTGGGCGGTGACTCCCGAACAGCTCTCGACCGCCATCGTCGACGCCCTCACCGCCCTCGTGGGCGAGGGTGCGTTCGCGCTCCCCGACGGAGTGCCGAACCAGGTGGTCGTGGAGCGACCGAGGAGCAAGGAGCACGGGGACTACGCCACCAACGTCGCGCTCCAGCTGGCCAAGAAGGCCGGGCTGCCCCCGCGCGACCTGGCCGGGCTCCTCGCCGAGAAGCTCGGATCGGCTCCCGGGGTCGACGGGGTCGAGATCGCCGGCCCCGGCTTCCTGAACATCTCGGTGTCGGCCGGCGCCCAGGGGGCGCTCGCGGCCCAGATCGTGGCGGCGGGGGCGTCGTACGGCTCCTCCGACGTGTTCGCCGGCGAGAAGATCAACCTCGAGTTCGTCTCCGCCAACCCCACCGGGCCGATCCACATCGGCGGGGTGCGGTGGGCCGCGGTCGGGGACGCGCTGGGACGCATCTTCACGATGACCGGTGCCGACGTGACGCGTGAGTACTACTTCAACGACCACGGCGCGCAGATCGACCGGTTCGCCCGGTCGCTGCTGGCGCGGGCGAAGGGCGAGGAGGCACCGGAGGACGGCTACGGCGGGGAGTACATCTCCGAGATCGCCCAGCAGGTCATGGCGACCGAGCCCAACGTGCTGGACCTGCCCGACGCCGAGGCGCAGGAGGTGTTCCGGTCGGTCGGTGTGAACCTCATGTTCGCCGAGATCAAGAAGAGCCTGCACGAGTTCCGGGTCGACTTCGACGTCTACTTCCACGAGAACAACCTGCACGAGTCCGGTGCGGTCAAGCGCGCGGTCGAACGGCTCACCGAGCTCGGCAACACCTACGAGAAGGACGGCGCCCTCTGGCTCGCCACCGAGAAGTTCGGTGACGACAAGGACCGGGTGATCATGAAGTCCGACGGCAAGGGCGCCTACCTCTCCGGCGACCTCGCCTACTACCTCGACAAGCGCGAGCGGGGCTTCGACCGGTGCCTGATCATGCTCGGCGCCGACCACCACGGCTACGTCGGCCGCATGATGGCGATGTGCGCCGCGTTCGGCGACAAGCCGGGGGAGAACCTCGAGATCCTCATCGGGCAGATGGTGAACCTGCTCCGGGACGGCGCACCGCTGCGGATGTCGAAGCGCGCCGGCACCGTGATCTCCCAGGAGGACCTCGTCGACGCCATCGGCGTGGACGCGGCGCGCTACGCGCTGGCCCGCTACACCAGTGACACCACGATCGACCTCGACCTCGAGCTGTGGGCGCGGCAGACCAACGACAACCCGGTCTTCTACGTGCAGTACGCGCACGCCCGGCTCGCCTCGATCCTGCGCAACGCCGCGGACCTCGGACTGGCCCCGGCGGGGACCGGTGACTCCGCCGAGTACCCGTTCGACCCCGCCCTGCTCGCCCATGAGAAGGAGGGCGACCTGCTCCGGGCGCTGGCGGAGTTCCCCCGCGTCGTCCAGGCCGCCGCCCAGCTGCGCGAGCCGCACCGGGTGGCCCGCTACCTCGAGGACACCGCGTCGAGCTTCCACAAGTTCTACGACGCCTGCCGGGTGCTGCCGATGGGCGACGAGGAGCCGACGGACCTGCACCGGGCGCGGCTGCTGCTGATCGAGGCGACGAAGACCGTGTTCGCCAACGGGCTCGAGCTGCTCGGGGTCTCCGCCCCCGAGCGGATGTAGGCGGCCGCGGAGATGAGGGCACACGAGGCGGGCTGGGCCCACGCGGAGGGCGCCCGCGGGCCGTCCTGGCTGCGCGAGCCGTCCGACGTCAACGAGCTGGTGCCGTTGCTGTGGTCGGGCACGGCTCGCAAGAACGACGACGGCGCCCTGGAGATCGGCGGCGTCGACGTGCGCGCGCTGGTCGCCGAGCACGGCTCCCCGTCGTACGTCCTCGACGAGCGTGACTTCCGGGCGCGCGCCAGGGCCTTCCGGGAGGGGTTCGCGGGCTACGACGTCTACTACGCGGGCAAGGCGTTCCTGTGCACGTCGGTCGCGCGGTGGGTGGCGCAGGAGGGGCTCTGCCTCGACGTCGCCTCCGACGGGGAGCTGACCGTCGCGCTGCGGGCGGGGTTCGATCCCGCGCGGATCGGCTACCACGGCAACAACAAGACGACCGCCGAGCTGCGCCGGGCCGTCGAGGCGGGCGTGGGCCGGATCGTCGTGGACTCGTTCACCGAGATCGACCGGCTGGCCGCCGTGACCACCGAGCTCGGGCACCCCGCCCGCGTGATGGTGCGCGTGACCGCGGGGGTCGAGGCGCACACCCACGAGTACATCGCCACCGCGCACGAGGACCAGAAGTTCGGGTTCTCGATCACCTCCGGCGACGCCTTCGAGGCCGTACGACGTGTCCACGACGCGCCCGGCCTCGAGCTGATGGGCCTGCACTCCCACATCGGGTCGCAGATCTTCGACACCTCGGGCTTCGAGGTCGCCGCCCGCCGCGTGCTGACCCTGCACGCGCGCGTCTCGACCGAGCTCGGCGTCACCATGCCGGAGATGGACCTCGGCGGCGGGTTCGGCATCGCCTACACGACGCAGGACGACCCCGCCGACCCCGCGCAGCTCGCCACCGAGCTCACCAAGATCGTCGAGCACGAGTGCCGGGCCTTCGACGTGCCGGTCCCGCAGCTGTCCATCGAGCCGGGGCGCGCGATCGTCGGCCCGGCGGTGTGCACGGTCTACGAGGTCGGCACCGTCAAGGTGGTGGAGCTCGACGCCGGAGCCACCCGCACCTATGTCTCCGTCGACGGCGGGATGAGCGACAACATCCGGACCGCCCTCTACGACGCCGACTACAGCTGCACGATCGCGTCGCGCCGCTCCGAGGCCGCCCCGGTCCTCGGCCGCGTGGTCGGCAAGCACTGCGAGGCCGGCGACATCGTCGTCAAGGACGAGTTCGTCCCCGGCGACCTCGCCCCGGGCGACCTGCTGGCCGTGCCCGGCACCGGTGCGTACTGCCGCTCGATGGCCAGCAACTACAACCACGCCCTGCGGCCGCCGGTCGTCGCGGTCGCGGACGGCACCAGCACGGTCGTCGTCCGCCGCGAGACGGTGGACGACCTGCTCGCGACGGACGTCGGGGCATGATGGGGCGCCGGACGGACCAGATGAACCACGGACGACGAATGGAAGCGGTGGCGTGATGACACGGCCTCTGAAGCTCGCGCTTCTCGGCTGCGGATCGGTGGGCAGCCAGGTGGTGCGGCTGCTCCGGGAGCAGGCCGACGACCTGACCGCCCGGGTCGGCGCGCCGATCGAGCTGGTCGGCGTCGCCGTACGACGTCCCGAGCTGCAGCGGGACGCCGAGGTCCCCCCGGAGCTCCTCACGACGGACGCGACCGGGCTGGTCAGCCGCGGCGACCTGGACCTCGTCATCGAGGTGATCGGCGGGATCGAGCCGGCCCGCGGCCTGATCCTCACCGCGCTGGAGAACGGCGCATCGGTGGTCACCGCCAACAAGGCGCTGCTGGCCGAGGACGGCAGCACGCTGTTCGCGGCGGCCGAGAAGGCCGACCGTGACCTCTACTTCGAGGCCGCCGTCGCCGGCGCGATCCCGATCCTGCGCCCGCTGCGCGAGTCGCTCGCCGGCGACAAGGTGCGGCGCGTGCTCGGGATCGTCAACGGCACCACCAACTTCATCCTCGACAAGATGGACACCTCGGGCGCCGGCTTCGCCGAGGCGCTCGAGGAGGCGCAGGAGCTCGGGTACGCCGAGGCCGACCCCACCGCCGACGTCGAGGGGTACGACGCCGCCGCAAAGGCCGCGATCCTCGCCAGCCTCGCCTTCCACACCCGGGTCACCGCGGCCGACGTCTACCGCGAGGGCATCTCCGAGGTGAGCGCGGCCGACGTCGCCTCGGCCCGCGAGATGAACAGCGTGGTCAAGCTGCTCGCCATCTGCGAGCTCAAGGACGGCCAGGCCGTCTCGGCCCGCGTGCACCCCGCGATGATTCCGCGCTCCCACCCGCTGGCCAGCGTCCGCGGCGCCTACAACGCGGTGTTCGTCGAGAGCGACGCCGCCGGCCAGCTGATGTTCTACGGCCCCGGCGCCGGTGGTGCGCCGACTGCGAGCGCGGTCCTCGGCGACCTCGTCACCGTCGCCCGCAACCGGCTCAACGACGTCCGCGGGGCAGGGGAGTCGGCCTACGCCGACCTCGAGGTGCTGCCGATGGGCCAGACCCAGACGCGCTACCACGTGGCGATCGACGTCGCCGACCGTGCCGGCGTGCTGGCCGCGGTCGCGACGATCTTCGCCGAGCACGGCGTGTCCATCCAGACCGTCCGCCAGGAGGGCCACGGCGACGACGCCCAGCTGGTCGTCGTCTCCCACCGGGCCTCCGACGAGGCGCTCTCCTCGACGGTGGAGGCGCTGCGCGGCCAGGACTTCGTGCGCGACGTGTCCTCGGTGATGCGCGTCGAGGGGGAGGACTCGTGACCCCCGTGCACGGCGCGCACCAGTGGCGCGGCGTGATCGAGGAGTACCGCGACCGGCTCGACCTCCCCGCCGGCACCCCGACGATCACGCTGCGCGAGGGCGGCACGCCACTCGTCGACAGCCGGTGGCTGTCGGGCCTCACCGGTGCCGAGGTGTGGCTCAAGGTCGAGGGCGACAACCCGACCGGCTCGTTCAAGGACCGGGGGATGACCGTCGCGCTGTCCGTCGCGGTCGGCGAGGGAGCCGAGGCGGTGGTCTGCGCCTCGACCGGCAACACGTCGGCCTCGATGTCGGCCTACGCCGCCAAGGCCGGGATCAAGCCGCTGGTGCTGGTGCCGCAGGGCAAGATCGCCGCCGGCAAGCTGGCGCAGGCGATCGTGCACGGCGCCCAGGTGATCATGGTGCGTGGCAACTTCGACGACTGCCTGCGGATGTCGCGCGAGCTCGCCGACAAGTACCCGGTCTCGCTGGTCAACTCGGTCAACCCGATGCGGCTCGAGGGCCAGAAGACGGCGTCCTTCGAGATCGTCGACTTCCTCGGCGACGCCCCCGACGTGCACGTGCTGCCGGTCGGCAACGCGGGCAACGTCTCGGCCTACTGGAAGGGTTACGTCGAGTCGCAGAAGGACGGCGAGAGCACCCGGCTGCCGCAGATGCAGGGCTGGCAGGCCGCGGGGGCCGCGCCGCTCGTGCGCGGGGAGCCGGTGCTCGACCCGGAGACGATGGCTTCGGCGATCCGGATCGGCAACCCGGCGTCGTGGCACCTCGCGGTCGCGGCTCGCGACGAGTCCGGCGGCTGGTTCAAGTCCGTCACCGACGAGGAGATCCTCGCCGCCCAGCGGCAGCTCGCGGCACGTGACGGTGTCTTCGTCGAGCCGGCCTCCGCGGCGGGGGTGGCGGGCCTCCTGCAGGAGCTGGCGGCGGGCACGTCGTACGCCGGCAAGCAGGTGGTCGTCACCGTGACCGGCCACGGCCTCAAGGACATCGACACCGCCCTCTCCACGTTCACCGACCTCGTCGACACCGTCGTCGAGGCCGACGTCGACGCGGCCGCCGAGGCGGCGGGCCTGCGCTGATGCCCTCCTTCCTCTCCGGCGAGGTGAGCGTCACCGTGCCCGCCACCAGCGCGAACCTGGGTCCCGGGTACGACGCGCTCGGGCTCGCGCTCGACCTGCGCGACCGGGTGACCGCCGAGGTGCTCGCCGGCGAGGGTGACCCCGAGATCTACGTGTCGGGCGAGGGCGTCGGGTCGGTGCCGCTCGGACCGGACCACCTCGTGCACCGGGCGATGACGGCCGCGTTCGACCACATGGGCTGTCCCACGCCGCGGGTCCGCCTGGACTGCGCGAACCTGATCCCGCACGGCCGGGGGCTCGGTTCCTCCTCGGCCGCGATCGTGGCCGGGGTGTGTGCCGCGCGCGCCCTCGTCGCGGGCGGCTCCCTGCTCATGGACGACGACGCGGTGTTCGCGCTGGCGGCCGACCTGGAGGGGCACCCGGACAACGTGGCCCCGGCTTTCTTCGGCGGGTTCACCGTCGCCTACGCCGACGGCGGTCGGTTCCACGCCACTTCGGTGTCGGTGGATCCCCGGGTCAGCGCGGTGGTCTTCGTGCCGGCCGACGCGGTCGAGACGAAGGTGGCGCGGGGACTGCTGCCGCAGACCGTGCCCCACGCGGACGCCGCCGCCAACGCGGGGCGAGCCGCCTTGCTGGTGGCCGCACTCGGCGGGCGCCCCGAGCTGCTGCTGCCCGCCACCGAGGACCGGCTGCACCAGGACTACCGCGAACCGGCGATGCCCGACTCGCTCGCCCTCGTCCGGGCGTTGCGGGCCGACGGGCTTCCCGCTGTGGTCTCCGGGGCAGGACCCACGGTCCTGGTGCTGAC
>JBQCEF010000042.1:0-6469 GCA_051960495.1 Nocardioides sp.
GACGTACACCCTCGCCGACGGCGTGGCGGACAAGGTGCACGCCGCCACCGCCGAGATTCACGACAAACACCAGCTCAAACCCCGCCACGAGCTCACCAAACCCCATCCCGCGGTTGATGCGATGCCCTGAGGAGGGCGAGGGACGAGCCCGTCTCGAAGGGAGCGAGCGAAGCGAGCCGGTGGTTGAGGAGCGAGCGAAGCGAGCGTCTCGAAACCACCGTCCACAGCCGCCACGACTCATGTTGCACGGCTCGGCTCACCGACGGACGATCGCGGCATGGCTTGGACCTACATCGTGCGCTGCATCGACGGCTCGTACTACGTCGGCAGCACCATCGACCTCGAGCGCCGCTTGAGCGAGCACAACCTGGGTTCGGGGGCTGCGTACACCCGTCGCCGACGCCCCGTCGTTCTCGTCTGGTCAGCGGAGTTCGAGCGCATCGATGAGGCATTCGCCTTCGAGAAGCAGGTGCAGGGCTGGAGCCGACGCAAGCGCGAGGCGCTCATTGCGGGCGAGCTGGGCTCCTTGCCGGTGCTGGCCAGCCGCAGTCGGCGAGCACGGGCTTGGCGCGACCAGGCGTAACTGCTTCTCCGGTGGTTTCGAGACGCTCGCTGCGCTCGTCGTTGAGGCAAAGGTAGGTCGGTGTCAGCCGAAGGCCATGAGCACGCCGAGCGCCTTGGCTGCCTCGGTGAGCGTCGGCAGATGGGCGATCAGCTGCTCCCGCGTCATGCGATAAGCAGGCGCGGCGGTCGCCACCGCTGCGATGGCGACACCGGCCTCGTCGAATACCGGGACGCCGATCGCACGGATGCCCTCCTCGTGCTCCTCGTCGGCAAGCGCGTACCCCTGTTCCCGGACCCGATCGATCTCCTCGCGGAACCGGCGCCTCGTAGTGATCGCGTTCGGTCCGGCCGCCGGCAACGGGAGGTTGTCCACGAGGTACTCCCGGGCCGAAGGCTCGGCGAAGGCGACGAGCACCTTGCCCTGCGAGGTGCAGTGCAGGGGCCCGTGCCGGCCGGCCTCGCCCACCACGCGCACCTGCTGGGGGCCTTCGATCGAGAAGACGTACAGCTGGCGCTCGCCGTCGCGCACCGCGAGCAACGTCGCTTCCCGGGTGACCGAGGAGACCTCCTCGAGCACGGAACGCGCCATGCCGTTGAAACCGCCGGCCCGCAGTGCTTGCTGGGCCAGGGCGAAGAGGTGGAGGCCCAAGGTGTAGCGCTTCGTCTGAGGATCGAACGCGGCGAACCCGTCGCGCACCAGCGCGCCGAGCAGCCGGTGCGCGGTGCTCAGCGGGAACCCGACCCGCCGCGCGAGCTCCGCCGCCGGTGCACCTTGCGGGTAGTCACCGAGCTGGGTGAGGAGGGCCAGGGCTTTTCCGACCATGTCGGGCGCCGGCGCCGGGGCGGGGTCCGCCATCGTTGTGCCTTCCATGATGCAGGAGTACATTCCATCACTCGGAACTGTTGGATCGATCATGCCATGAGCAGGCCGATCCCGGAACGCCTATCCAGGGGAGCGATGTGGACATCCAGGTGGCGCTCGATCGCCTTCCTCTCGACCGAGCGGTGGAGATCGCCGCGCTCACGGCGCCTCATGCGGAGTGGATCGAGGTCGGCACGTCGCTGATCAAGCAGTTCGGCGAGGCCGCCATCCGCCGGGTGGTGGAGGCATCCGAAGGCACGCCCGTCCTCGCCGACCTCAAGACCGTCGACGACGTCCGCTTCGAGTTCGGCGTCGCGTTCGACTCGGGGGCCCAAGGCGTCACCGTGCTCGGACTGGCGCCGGAGGTGACGCTCGACGGTGCCGTCGAGGCCGCCGGGGGACGGGGGGCCGAGCTGGTCGTGGACCTGATGGGGCTGACCCCACGGCGTGTCGAGGAGCTCGCCGCCCGCCTCCATGCAGAGGTGGTGCTCGCCCCGCACGTGAGCAAGGACGCGCAGGCCGGCGGCGCCCGTGTCCAGGACCTGCTGGGCGACTGGGCGACCGGCCGACGCATCGCACTCGCAGGCGGGTTGACCGCAGAAGACCTGCCCTCGCTCCGCGAGGTGCCGGGCCTGCGGGTCATCGTCGGGTCCGCCGTGACCAAGGCTGGCGATCCGTTGGCCGCGCTCATGGAGCTTCGCCGTGCAGGCGGGAAGGAGGAGGCATGACGAGCGACATCGCCACCGTGCTGGCCGAGATCGACGGAGTGCTCGACAAGGTCGACGAGGACGGGGTGCAGAGGCTGGTGGAACGGCTCCTCTCGGCGCCGCGGGTGTTCGTGGCCGGCGAGGGCCGTTCGGGCCTGATGGCGAAGGCGTTCGCTATGCGGCTGATGCACCTCGGGCTCGTGGTCTACGCGACTGGGGAGACGATCACGCCGTCGGTACGTGAGGGGGACCTCGTGGTCGTGGTTTCGGGATCCGGGACCACCGCGGGCGCGGTCCGGCTGGCAGAGAGCGCGGGCAAGGCCGGAGCCCTCGTCTTCGCCGTGACGACCGATCCCGCGTCGACGTTGGGGGAGCTGGCCCAAGACGTCCTGGTCCTGCCGGCGGCGACCAAGTACCGCAAGGCGGACGAGGCTCCGACGATCCAGCCCCTGAGCAGCCTGTTCGACCAGGTCAGCCACATCACGTTCGACGTGGCCTGCCTGGAGGTGGCGCGGCGCCGCGACGTCGACAACGAGCGCGCGCGCAGCACGCATAGCAACACGGAGTGATCGCGCGGCTCTTGCCGGAACCGGTGGCTGGGGTCTTGACGTGACGCTCGACACGAGCAAGACTCCCGAATAACGAGAGTAGTTCCCAAACAACGGGAGCAGCCCCCATTCGGTGACAGGGAGTCGCAATGCCAAGAAGCAAGATCCTCGCCCTCGCCGCCACGCTGGCAGCAGGAGCGCTTGCGGTCGGCGGGTGCACGTCGGAAGGTAGCTCGGGGAACGACAACGGGGCGGCTGCCTCCGGAGGGAGCCAGCTGAACAAGGTGCTGGACTCCGGCACGCTGCGCGTCGCCGTCCTGCCGGACTTCCCGCCGTGGAGCGTGCAGAAGCCGAACGGCGAGTTCGAGGGCTACGAGGTGGACATCGCCAAGGATCTCGCCGACTCGCTCGGCGTGAAGCTGAAGCTGGTCAGCACCGACGGTGACAGCAGACTCCCGCTGCTGCAGTCGGACCGCGTGGACGTCAACATCTCCGCCTGGACGGCGACGAACGAGCGGGCGCAGACCGCTGGCTTCACGATCCCGTATGACGCGCACGGTGCCGGGGTGCTGTTCCCTGCCGGGGCGGACATCTCCAGCTACGACGACCTGGCGGGCAAGACCGTTTCGGTGGCTCGGGGCAGCACCAACGACACGATCATGACCCAGGACTTCCCGGACACGAAGGTCGAACGCTTCGACTCGATCGCCGACGTGATCGCAGCGGTGAAGGCCGGCAAGGTCGACGCCGCCGTGGAGAGCTCGGTGACGGTTGCGGCGGAGGCCAAGAAGGACCCGGAGCTCGACTCCATCTCCGACCCGCCGCTCAAGCCCTCACTGGTGTCGATGGGGGTGCTGCCGGAAGACCAGGTCTGGATCAACTACCTCAACAACTTCATCCGCAATCTCATCTCGTCCGGCGAGGACGACCGGCTGCACCAGAAGTGGCTGAACGAGCCGCTGGCCTCGATCGTGTCCGTGCAGGGCAACGCGGCTTGATCGTGCTGTGCCACGCCGCTGCAGACGCCGGCCGGGCGATGCCTGGCCGGCGCACGGCGGGAAGACCTGAGCGAGGTTCACGGTGACCTATTACTTCGGGGACATCCTCCCGTACCTACCGCTGATGCTGAAGGCGCTGTGGGTGAGCGTCTACGTGACCACGGCAAGCTTCCTGCTGGGTTCCGTCCTAGGCATCTTCGTGTACCTCGCCCGGGACAGCGGCATCGCAGCGCTCCGGATGACGGGCGTGGGCTTCATCGAGATCTTCCGCAACACCCCCCTGCTGGTGCAGCTCTACCTGATCTACTTCGGGTTGCCGGAGATCGGTATCAACCTGGACCCCCTCTGGTCGACACTCCTCGGGATGACGCTCAACAACGCCGCGTACACGGCGGAGATCTTTCGGGCAGGGATCGAGTCGGTGCCGAGCGGACTGCGGGAGGCAGCGCGTGCGCTGGGGCTGCGCTTCGGCCAGACCTTCCGCTACATCGTCCTGAAGCCCGCGATCCGCAACGTGCTACCGGCGCTCACCAACCAGTTCATCGTGCTGTTTCTGTTCTCGTCGGTCGGCTCCGTGATCTCCCTCAACGAGCTCACCTCGACCTTGGCCGACCTCAACCAGCGCACTCTGCACACCCTGGAGGTGTTCACGATCGGAGGCGGCCTGTACTTCCTGACCTCGGCGGTGATCTCCGGCTCATCGCGGCTCGCTGAGAAATACGCGTTCCGATGGTGAGAGCAGGAGGAGAGGCGTGATGTTCGACTTCGGGCAGTTCCTGCCGCCGCTGCTGCGCGGGGCCTGGCTGACCATCGTGCTGCTGGTCCTGTCCGGCGCGCTCGGCACCGTGATCGGGCTGTTGTTCGGCGTCGCGCGCAGCGCCCCGCTCGGTCCGGTCCGCTGGCTGTCGGCCGTCTACCCCACGTTCATCCGTGGCATCCCCATCCTGATCATCCTGCTGTTCCTCTACTACGCGATCCCCTTGATGTTCCCCTACGCGACCTTCTCCCAAGGGGTCACCGCGGTCGTGGGGCTGTCCGTGTACGCCGGGGCCTACATGACGGAGATCTTCCGCGGCAGCATCCGAGCTGTCCCGCGAGGCCAGCTCGAGGCCGCGGAGGCGCTGGGGATGCACTACGTGGCGAAGATGCGCCATGTCGTCCTGCCACAGGCGCTCAAGATCGCGGTTCCGCCCTCGATCGGGTTCCTGATCGCACTGGTGAAGGCATCGGCGTTGGTCTCGGTGATCGGGTACACGGACCTCACGCGGGCCGGGAAGATCATCACCTCGCAGAACCATGCGCCGCTGTCGACGTACCTGGTGGTGGCGGTCCTCTACTTCTTCATCTCCTTCCCGCTTTCCCGGCTCGGACGCTGGTATGAACGGAGGCTCGCGTGAGCGACCTTTCCCCGAACGGCCATCGCGCGATGATCACGGTGCGAGACCTGCACAAGCGCTTCGGCGACCTGGAGGTGCTGAAGGGCATCGATGCCGAGATCGACGAGCGCGAGGTCGTCTGCGTGATCGGCCCGTCCGGCTCCGGCAAGAGCACCCTGCTGCGGTGCATGAACCTGCTCGAGAAGTTCGACGCAGGCCACATCACCGTTTGCGGCCACGACCTCACCGGCGCCGGCACGAACCTCAACGTGGTGCGCCGCGACGTGGGGATGGTGTTCCAGTCGTTCAACGTCTTCCCGCATATGCGCGTCCTGGACAACCTGATGCTGGCGCCGGTGAAGGTGCTCAAGCTGTCCAAGGCCGAGGCGCGAGACCGCGCCATGGCGCTGCTCGACAAGGTCGGCCTGCGTGAGAAGGCCGACGCGTTTCCCTCCAAGCTCTCCGGCGGCCAGCAACAACGCGTCGCGATCGCGCGCGCGCTGGCCATGGAGCCCAAGGTCATGCTGTTCGACGAGCCGACCTCCGCGTTGGACCCAGAGACGGTCGGCGAGGTCCTCGCGGTGATGAAGTCCCTCGCCGAGGAGGGCATGACCATGGTCGTGGTGACCCACGAGATGGGGTTCGCCCGCGAGGTCGCCGACGAGCTGGTGTTCATGGACGGCGGCGTCGTCGTGGAGCGGGGCAACCCGCGCGAGGTGCTGGCGAACCCGCAGCACGAGCGCACCAAGGCGTTCCTGTCCAAGGTGCTCTGATGTCGGTCGGGTGGGACGCACACCCGGACGTCGAGGCGTGGGCCGGCCTGCCGCCGCTCGACGGCGACCGCACCGCAGACGCCTGCGTCGTCGGCCTGGGCGGGTCGGGGCTCGCCGCGGTGGCCGCCCTCGCCGAGCGCGGGCTGTCCGTCGTCGGGGTCGACGCCGGGCGGGTCGCGGCCGGCGCCGCGGGGCGCAACGGCGGGTTCCTGCTCGGGGGTCCCGCGGCCTACCTGCACGACGCGATCGCCCGCTGGGGCGAGGACGCCGCCGTCGGGCTGTACCGGGCGACGCTCGGCGAGCTCGACCGGCTGGCCACCACCCTCGGCGACGACGTGGTCCGCCGGGTCGGTTCGATCGGGCTGGCCGGCTTGCCCGGCTTGCCGGCCGACGAGGCGGAGGCCGCCGATCGCGCCGCGGAGGTCGCCGACTGCGCCGCCCACGCCGCCGCCCTGCGCGCGCACGGCATCGCGGTCGAGGAGTACGACGGGCCGCTGGGCACCGGCCTGTTCCTGCCCGACGACGCCGCGATGAACCCCGCGCGCCGCGCGATCGGCCTTGCCCGCCTGCTGCAACCGCGCGCCGCCCTGCACGAGCACACCCGGGTCACCTCGGTCGAGCGCGGCAAGGTCGTCACCGAG
>JBQCEF010000043.1:0-4556 GCA_051960495.1 Nocardioides sp.
AGGCGGTCAGCGCGGCGGAGCCCGGCCCGGGGCCGACGACGCTGCGGCCGCGGGTGCCGATCGTCGCGGTGACCGGTACCAACGGCAAGACCACGACATCGCGGATGGTCGCGCACATCGCCCGCACGAACGGCCTGCACGTCGGCTGGTCGAGCACCGACGGCATCTACGTCGACGGCGAGCTCGTCGAGCCCGGCGACTACTCGGGGCCCAGCGGGGCCGGGCGGGTGCTCGCCCGCAAGGAGGTGCAGCTGGCTGTCACCGAGACCGCCCGCGGCGGCATCCTGCTCAAGGGCATCGGGGTGACCTCCAACAACGTGTCGGTGTTCACCAACGTCTCCGCCGACCACCTCGGCCTGCAGGGCATCGACACGCTCGACCAGCTCGCCGAGGTGAAGTCCGTGGTGTGCCGCATCACCCGGCCGGACGGCTGGGTGGTCCTCAACGGTGACGACCCGCGGGTGCTGGCCACCCGCACGTCCATCAAGGCCCGGCCCTGGGTGTTCTCCCGCGACCCGGACTCGCCGGCGATCCGCGAGGTGCTCAGCGACGGCGGCCGCGCCACGACCGTGATCGACGGCTGGCTCTGCGTGCTGACACCCGACGCCGACCCCGACCCGCTCGTCGAGGTCGTCGACGTCCCGATGACCCTGGCGGGGCTCTCGCGCTTCAACGTGGAGAACGCCCTGGGCGCGGCGTCGGCGGCACTGGCGGTCGGGCTGCCGCGCGAAGCGGTGGTCGAGGGGCTCAGCTCCTTCCGGCCCGACCCCGAGCACAACCCCGGCCGGATGAACTTCTTCTCCCGCGGCGACGTGAGCGTGGTCGTCGACCTCGCGCACAACGAGGCGGGCCTCGAGGCGCTGCTGGAGATCATGAACGGCGTACGGCGTCCCGGCGCCCGCCTGCTGCTCGCGCTCGGGGCCGTGGGGGACCGGCAGGACGACGTCGTCGCCGGCCTGGGCGAGCTGGGCGCCCGCGACGCCGATGTCGCGGTAGTCGCCCACAAGGCCGGCTACCTGCGGGGGCGCACGACCGAGGAGCTCGACGAGGTGTTCCGGGCCGGGGCGGCTCGGGTCGGCGTCGACGAGCTGCCGTCGTACCCCACCGAGGTCGCCGGTCTCGAGGCCCTCGTCGCCCAGGCCGGACCCGGCGACGTCGTGGGCCTGATGTGCCACGAGGACCGGCAGGGCGTCTACGGCTGGCTGGCCGCCCAGGGGTTCACCACGGACACCCCGGAGGTGCTGCGCGACAAGGTGCGCGCCGCGGCCCCCTGACGGAGGGCGAGCCACTGCTCGAGCTCGGCCGGCGGCACCGGCCGGCTGATGTGGTAGCCCTGCGCCTGGTCGCAGCCGAACGAGCGCAGCAGGTCGAGGGTGTCGGCGCGCTCCACGCCCTCGGCCACCATCGTGAGGCCGAGCGAGTGCGCCAGCGAGACCGTGGAGCGCACCAGGGCGGTGGCCATCGCGTCGCCGTCCATCCGGCTGATGAAGCTCCGGTCGAGCTTGAGCTGGTCGATCGGCAGGTCGCGCAGGTAGGACAGCGAGGAGTAGCCGGTGCCGAAGTCGTCCACGCTGATCAGCACGCCGAGGCCGCGCAGCTCGTCGAGGACGGCTCGGGCCCGGATCCAGTCGCTCATCAAGAACGCCTCGGTGATCTCGACCTCGAGGCAGCGCGCCGGCAGGCCGTGCTCCTCCAGCCGGGCGCGCACCATCCTGGGCAGCTCCGCGTCGATGACCGTGGTGGCTGAGAGGTTCACGGCCACCGCGACGTCGAGGCCGCCGGCGCGCCACCGGGCGCACTGGCGCAGCGCCTGGTCGACGACGTGGTCGGTGAGGTGCCGGGCGAGGCCGCTGTCCTCGACGAGGTCCAGGAACGCGTCGGGGTAGAGCAGCCCCTCGACCGGGTGCCGCCACCGGACCAGGGCCTCGACCCCGGCCAGCGAGCCGTCGTGGAGGCGGACCTTGGGCTGGTAGTGCAGCTCGAGCTCGGACCCGTCGCCGGTGAGCACGCTGCGCAGGTGCTCGACCGTGTGCAGCCGCTGCACCGAGTGGGGGTCCTCCTCCGCGACGTAGGTGCGCCACCCTGCCCGGGCCTGCTTGGCGGCGTACATCGCGACGTCGGCGCGCTGCATCAGCTCCGTGGCCTGCCGGCCGTGCTCGGGAGCGAGCGCGATGCCGATGCTGACGCCCACCCGGACGGTCACGCCGTCGAGGTCGAAGGGCTCGTCCATCGCGCGGCAGAGTCGCTCCGCCACAGCGGCCGGCGTGCTCGGGTCGTTCCCGGCCAGCACCACGCCGAACTCGTCGCCGCCGAGGCGGGCGAGGGTGTCGCCGGGCGCGATCTGCGACGCGAGCCGGGGCCCGACGAGCCGCAGGAGCTGATCGCCCATCACGTGGCCCAGCGTGTCGTTGACCTCCTTGAACCGGTCGAGGTCGAGCAGCAGCACCGCCCGCGCGCCGGCGCCGGCGGCCGCCGGGTCGAACAGCCGCCCGGCCAGGTCGTGGAACGCGCGCCAGTTGGGCAGCCCGGTGAGCTCGTCGGTGCGCGCGAGCCGGTGGGAGTCGGCCAGCTGCTCGCTCTCGCGGATCGTCAGCGCCAGGCGGCTGAGCGCGAGTGCGATGCAGGCCGCCGCGAGGACGGCACTGAGCGACCCCCAGTTGCTGCCCTCGCGCAGCAGCACGACCAGGGCGCCGGCGGCGGACACCAGCGGGACGGTCGAGCCGACCCCGGTGCCGCGGGCGGCCCGGCCGGGATGCTGCTCGAGCCGTGCCGCCGCGGCCACCGCCAGGAACGCGGCCGGCCAACCCATGTCGGTCAGTGACGGGTGGACGTGCGTGTCGGTGCTCGTCTGGAACAGGTAGAGCGTGTCGGTGGTGGCCATGGCGAGGAAGCCGGCGAGCAGCAGCCACCAGGGGGGACCGGCGGCGCCGCGCAGCAGGGCCAGCGCGGTGACGACCACCGCCAGGAGGACGAGGTCCCCGAGCGGGTAGGCGATGGCGACCAGGGACGACGGACCGCCGTCGGCTCGCAGCATCGGGTCGATGACGAAGGCGCCGGCGACGGCCCCCACGCCGAGCCCGGCCACCAGACCGTCCACCCACGTGGCGACCGGCAGACGCCCCGTGTGACGGCGCACCAGGCTCACCACGCCCACGTAGGTGAACGGGAACATCGCGAGGTAGCCGACGTCGGCCATCGAGACGGCGGGCTGCGGGTCGAGGTCGGCGACCGCGCCGTACCAGAACAGGTCCCCGACCAGCCAGCACCCGGCACCCAGCGTCAGGCACGCCCACGGCAAGCGGTGCGGGCGCGGGCCCAGTGCCCGGGAGCCGATGACCGCGACGCTGGCGGTGATGCAGACGTAGTAGAGCAGCGCGAACCCCCAGGAGGTGCGCAGCGCCTCGGCCGCGGGCCAGCGCCCGGCCGCGACCAGGTCGAGCACGCACAGGGCGCCGGCGCCGGTCGCGACCCCGAGCACGGCACGCGTGCGTGCGGTGGGGCTCCCCGAAGATCCCGGCATGGCGTCAGTCAACCAGGGAAGCAACGGTTTTCGTTGCAAAAGGGACGAAATGCCGGCCCGATCGCGCCTTACGGCACGTCCTCCGGCGCCTCCTGGGCGCGCTCGAGGTCGCCGTCGGCCGGCTCACTCGCGGGCGGCGGGCTGAAGTCGGGGTCACCCAGCGGTACGTCGCTCGCCGCCGACCCCGCCTGCGCGCGCTGCGACCACGTCTCGAGCTCGGTCATGACGGCGGGGTGCTTGTCGACGCACACCACCACCAGGTCCCCGGGGTTCGCGCGCGCCATGGAGTGCCGCACGGCCTCGATCTCGTCGAGGATGATCTCGACCTGCTTGCACCGGGCGCCCTCGGCCATGCTCTTGCGCACGCCCTCGGCCACCAGCGTCGCGGTGTCCCCGCGCTCGCGGCCACGCAATGCGGCGTCCTCGCGGACGACGACCACGTCGAAGTGCTGCGCGGCGACCGCCCCGAGCTCACGCATGTCGTCGTCGCGCCGGTCACCGGCCGTGGCGATCACACCGATGCGCGAGACGCGGCCCAGCTCGCTCGTGGCCGCGAGGCTCTCGCCCACCCGGTCCACGAAGTCGCCGAGCATCCGCATGCCCGGGGCGTTGTGGCAGTAGTCGACGATCACGGTGCGGCCGTTGACGTCGACCTCGTTGAGCCGTCCGGGGGAGAGGTAGTAGTTGGTGGAGAACGTGCGCAGCCCCAGCCGGATGTCGTGCAGGGGCGCGCCCGCGGCGAACGCCGCGGCCGCCGCGGCGAGCGCGTTCTGCACGTTCATCCGGGCTCGCCCGTCGAACGTCGCAGGCAGCAGGTGCGTCCACGCGAGCTGCATCTCGCGGCGGCCGTGCTTGACCACGATCATCTCGCCCCGGTCGGAGGGGTTGAGCACCAGCGCCTTCCCCCCGCGGCGGCAGTGGGCGTCGATCATCTCGCGTACGTCGGAGCCGGGCTCCTCCATGGAGAACCACACGACCTGGCCCGAGCACCGGCGCCGCATCTCGCGGACCAGCGGGTCGTCGGCGTTCAGGACGG
>JBQCEF010000044.1:0-7117 GCA_051960495.1 Nocardioides sp.
CGTGCTGAGCCTGGAGCGGATGCGCGCGATCGAGATCGACACCGACTGCCAGGTCGCCGTCGTCGAGCCGGGCGCGCTCAACGCCGAGGTGAAGGCGGCGGCCGCGAAGCATGCGCTGTGGTACCCGCCCGACCCGTCCTCCTACGAGATCTGCTCGATCGGCGGCAACGTCGCCACCAACGCCGGCGGGCTGTGCTGCGTGAAGTACGGCGTCACCACGGACTACGTGCTCGGGCTCGACGTCGTGCTCGCCGACGGCACGCTGGTCACGCTCGGCGGCAAGCGGATCAAGGACGTCGCGGGGCTGTCGCTGCTCAAGCTGTTCGTCGGCAGCGAGGGCACGCTGGGGATCGTCACCCGCGCGATCCTGCGCCTGGTCCCGGCACAGCAGGCGCGCGCGACGCTGGTGGCCACGTTCGCCAGCGTCGACGACGCAGCGCGTGCCGTGGTGGACGTACGACGCACCCTGCGCCCGTCGATGCTCGAGCTCATGGACCGCGCGTCGGTCAACGCAGTCGAGGACCACCGGCCGATGGGCCTGGACCGCACCTGCGGGGCGCTGCTCGTCGCCCAGTCCGACGCGCCCGGCGACGCCCGGAACATCGAGATCGCCGCGATCCGGACCGCCTGCGAGCTGCACGGCGCCACCGAGGTGTTCGACACCGAGGATCCCCACGAGGGCGAGCAGTTCGTCGAGGCGCGGCGCCAGGCCTTCCCGGCGATCGAGGCCCGCGGCTCGCTCCTGCTCGAGGACGTCGGGGTGCCGGTGCCGCTGCTGCCCCGGCTGCTGGAGTCGATCGCGGCCGTCGCCGCGTCGTACGAGGTGGAGATCCCGGTCGTCGCCCACGCGGGCGACGGCAACACCCACCCGATCATCGTCTACGACCCTGAGAACCCCGGGTCGGAGAAGCGGGCGCGGGAGGCGTTCGGCGAGGTGATGCGCGCAGCGATCGAGCTCGGCGGCACGATCACCGGCGAGCACGGCGTGGGCCGCACCAAGAAGGCGGCGCTCCCCGACCAGCTCGGCCCGGACGTGATGGCGCTGAGCCGGCGGGTCAAGGACGCCCTCGATCCCGACGGGATCCTCAACCCGGGGGCCGTTCTCTAACCCGGCCATCGCAGAGCTTCCGTTGGATGGCGGACCAGGCCTACGCCGATCTGCCGGTGTGCGCGACTCGGGCCACTCCCACTGTGGGACCCGGAGGCCGCAGTGTCCGTGCTCGTCATCATCCAACGCGTGCCGGCCGCCTCGGTGTTGGTGCTGTCGCTCGTGGCCGGCCTGCCCGCAGCTGAGGGCTCCGCGACGGATTCGTGCCTGTGGCGCAAGCACGTCATCGACGTCTACCACGCAAACGTCGGCCCGACGTGGCGTGTGCGACGCGCCGTGCGTGTCTGGAACGATGTCCATCAGGGCCAGCCGCGACTGCGCACCGTCACGAGCAAGGCGGCCGCCGATGTCATCGTCTCGCCCTACCGCGAAGCCGCCACCGACATCAAAGGCTGGACCCTCGACCAGTGCGAGAAGGACCGCGTCACGCGGTCGACGGTGCGCCTGAACGCTGCCCGTCCGCTCGACTTCGCCGACCGCGCGAAGGTCACCGTCCACGAGCTCGGCCATGTCCTGGGCCTGCGCGACCGGACGTCTCGGGCGCGTCCGACGGTGATGAACGCTTTCCTGCGGCGGTGCCGGCCGACCCCCACAGCGCTCGACCGGCAGGCGCTCGGCTCCATCTACTGACCCGCCCGGGGCCCACCGGTAGGTCAGCGCATCCCCCGCTCGGGCAGGGACTCTGTAGGTTCGGTCCCATGGCAATCCTCGAGCGTCACCTCTTCGGACCCGGCCCGTCGAACCCCTACCCGGAGGCGACCGCCGCGCTGGCGCAGCCGCTGCTCGGCCACCTCGACCCGGAGTTCCTGCGGATCATGGACGAGACCTGCGACCGGCTGCGCGCGGTGTGGGGCACGGACGCCCGCCGCACGCTGCCGCTGAGCGCCACCGGCTCGGGGGGGATGGAGGCGGCGTTCGTCAACACGGTCTCCGCCGGCGACGTCGTCGTGGTGGCGGTCAACGGGCTGTTCGGGCAGCGGATGTGCGACGTCACCGCCCGGTGCGGCGCCGAGGTCGTGCCCGTCGAGCACGAGTGGGGCACGCCGGTCGACGTGCAGCGCGTGATCGAGGCCCATCCCGACCCGAAGGTGATCGCCGCGGTCCATGCCGAGACCTCGACCGGGGTCCGCTCGGACATCGCCGCGCTGGGCGCCGCCCGTGACGCCGAGCGTCCCGACGCACTGCTGCTCGTCGACGCGGTCACCTCGATCGGCGGCATCGAGCTGCGGGCCGACGACTGGGGCGTCGACATCGGCTACGCCGGCACGCAGAAGTGTCTCGGCGTCGCCCCGGGCCTGGCGCCGTTCTTCATCAACGACCGCGCGTTCGAGCGCAGGGTCGAGAAGCCGCAGTCGTGGTACCTCGACCTCGGCCTGCTCGGCGGCTACGTCGGCGAGGCGGAGGGCAAGGGCGGCCGGACCTACCACCACACCGCCCCGACCGCGATGGTGGCGAGCCTGCACGGCGGCCTGGGCCGGATCCTCGAGGAGGGGCTCGAGAACGTCTGGCTCCGTCACGAGCAGGCCGGCGCGATGCTGCAGGCGGGCCTGGAGGCGATGGGCCTCGAGCTGTTCGCGCAGAAGGACGCCCGGCTGCCCGAGCTCACGACGGTGAGGGTTCCCGAGGGTGTCGACTCGGCGGCGGTGCGCAAGGTCCTCCTCGAGCGGCACGGCCTCGAGATCGGTGCCGGCGCGGGCGAGTTCGCGAGCACGGTCTGGCGGATCGGCCTGATGGGGCACAACGCTCGCCCCGACGCGGTGCTGCTGGTGCTGGCGGCGCTGCAGGACGCGCTGCGTGAGGTCGGCTGAGCGTGGCCGGGTTGCGTTCGGAGACGTTGCACGTCCCGGGTCTGGTGCTGGTCGAGCACGAGCTCGACGTACCCCTCGATCCGGCAGATCCGGACGGGGAGCAGATCACCGTCTTCGCCCGGGAGGTCGCCGACCCGCAGGGGCGGGACCGGCCGTTCCTGGTGTTCCAGCTGGGCGGCCCGGGCAACGAGGCGCCACGGCCCACGCGGCTGCCGACGAGCCCGGCGTGGCTGGACCGGGCGCTGCGCGACTACCGGGTGCTGATGGTCGACCAGCGCGGCACCGGCCGGTCCACGCCGGTCGGCCCGCCCGCCGGGGCGACCCCGCAGGAGCAGGCGGACCGGCTCGCCCACTTCCGGGCCGACGCGATCGTCGCCGACTGCGAGCGGCTGCGCCAGGCGCTCGGCGTCGACCGGTGGAGCGTGCTGGGGCAGTCGTTCGGCGGCTTCTGCGCCCTCAACTACCTCTCGGTCGCGGCCGGGTCGCTGCGGGAGGTCTACTTCACCGGCGGCGTGCCCCCGGTCGGCACGCACGTCGACGAGGTGTACGCCGCGACGTTCGCCACCATGCGCGAGCGCAACCGGCGCTACCACCAGACCTACCCCGGCGACCGGGCCCGCCTCGAACGGGTGCTGGAGCTGTGCGACGCCGGTGAGGTGCGGCTCCCGAACGGCGACGCGATGACCGCCCGCTGGTTCCGGCAGGTCGGCAACGTGCTCGGCATGAGCGACGGCGCGGCCCGGCTGCACTACCTGCTCGAGCTCGACCCCGCGTCGCCGGCGTTCGCCCACGACCTGGCTGGGATGCTGCCGTTCCACGACCGCAACCCGCTCTACGCCGTCGTGCACGAGGCCTGCTACGCCGACGGTCACGCCACGCAGTGGTCGGCGCTTCGCGTGATGCCCGACGACTTCCGTGAGGACCGCACGCTGCTGACCGGCGAGCACGTCTTCCCGTGGAACTTCGAGGACGACAGCCGGCTGGCGCCGTACGCCGAGGCCGCGGAGATCCTGGCCTCCCGGGTGTGGCCGAGGTTGTACGACGCTGCCGCGCTGGCAGCCGTCGACGTGCCGTGCGCCGCTGCGGTCTACGCCGAGGACGCCTACGTGGACAGGGTGTTCTCGGAGCAGACGGCCCGGCTCGTGCCGACGATGCGGACCTGGGTGACCAACGAGCTCGAGCACAACGGGCTGCGCGCGGACGGCGACCGGGTGCTCGACCGGCTGATCGGGATGGCGCGCGGCCAGGTGTGAGGTCGTTGCGTTCTGGCAACTAACGTGCCATGACTCGCACTCTTTTCACCAACGGCCAGGTCTTCGACGGAGTTCGCTACGCCGGGCGGGCCGACGTCCTCATCGACGGGGACCGCGTCGTGGCGGTCGGCGATCCGGCGGACGTCCGCGCCTCGGCGGGACCGGGGGTCGAGGAGGTCGACCTCGCGGGAGGTCTGCTCACACCCGGCTTCCTCGACGGTCACATGCACCCGTTGGTCGGCGGCCTGGAGCGCAACCGCTGCGAGATGACCGACCTCAGCACGGCCGACGAGTACCTCGACGCGATCCGCAAGCACCACGCCGACCAGCCCAGCGGTGGTTGGTTCCGCGGCGGGGGGTGGGCGGTCACGGCGTTCGGGCCGGGCGGCCCCACCGCCGAGCTCCTCGACTCGGTGGTGCCGGACCGGCCCGCCTTCCTGCCGAGCAGCGACCACCACGACGCCTGGGTGAACACCAAGGCGCTCGAGATCGCCGGGATCACCAAGGACACCCCGGACCCGTCCGACGGCTGGTTCGAGCGCGACGCCGAGGGCAACCCCACGGGCACGATCCGCGAGGGCGCGATGGCGATGGTCGGCGACCACCTGTCGACCACGCGCGAGGAGTACCGCGACGCGATGCTCGAGGCGCAGCGCTACCTCACGACCTGGGGCATCACCGGCTGGCACGACGCGCTGATCGGCGGGTACGCCGGCCTGGACGACCCGACCCAGAGCTACCTCGACCTGATCGCGTCGGGCGAGCTCGTGTCCCGCGTCCGCGCCTCGCAGTGGTGGGACCGGCACCGCGGGCCCGAGCAGGTCGAGGACCTCGTCGCCGAGCGGGACCGGCTCGCCGCCGTGGGGCTGCGCGCCGACTCGGTGAAGGTCATGGTCGACGGCATCACCGAGACGTTCACCGCTGCGGTCAGCGAGCCCTACCTCGACCTCGTGGGCTGCCGGTGCGGCGACCGGGGGCTGGCGTTCCTGGAGCCCGAGCCGATCCGCGAGGCGCTGATCGCCCTGGACGCGGCCGGGTTCGCCGCCCACTTCCACGCCATCGGCGACCGAGCCGTGCACTACGCGCTCGACGCGGTCGCCGCGGCCCGTCGCACCAACGGGATGCGTCGTACCCGTCACCAGCTCGCGCACCTGCAACTGGTCCGGCCCGAGGACCGCGGGCGCTTCCGAGCGCTCGGTGCAACGGCCAACCTCGAGGGCGCATGGGCGCAGGCCGGGACCCCCGCGGTCAAGGTCGCGATGAAGCACCTCGACGAGGAGCGGATCAGCTGGCACTACCCGTTCCGCGACATCGTCTCGTCGGGTGCGCCGACCGCGGGCGGGTCGGACTGGCCGGTGAACCCGCCTGGTCCGATCACCGCCGTTCACGTGCTCGTCAACCGGTGGCCCTACGGGCAGGAGGACGCCCGCAAGGACGCCCTGGTGCCCGACCAGGGGCTGACGCTCGAGCAGGCGATGGCGACGTACACGAGCGGCACCGCTCGGGTCAACGGCTGGACCGACGTCGGCAACATCCAGGTCGGCACGCGAGCCGACCTCGCCGTGCTCGATCAGGACCCCTTCCGAGGGCCGGTCGAGGAGATCGGCGCGGCGTCGGTGGTCGCGACGTACCAGGCCGGGAAGCGCGTCTACGAGAGCTGACCCGCGGCTGGTCGAACCCCGGCTCGTCGACCACTCGAACCTGTCGTACGTCGGGCGACCCCTCGGACGTGCAACCTCGCCAAATCGGCACCCTTTGATCGTTCCAAACGGCCAGGTTGCACGTTCTACTGGCCGCCGGGCGGCGGACTGCCATGCGCAGGAACGCACGGTGCTCCGGCGGCCTGTGAACTGGCGCGCGAAAACTGTCGGCGCGGCGGTTTAGCGTGCTGGGTATGGCGGTTGTACTCGAGGACATCAGGGCGTGGGTGGGTTCCCTTGCCGGTCTCGAGCGTGAGCTGAGCGATGCGGAGCGGGTCGATGTGATCCGGGCGTTGGAGGAGCTCAAGGGCGCCGCGGCCGCGGCGCAGGCCCGCACGATCACCGACTTCGACGCCACCCAGCGCCAGACCCAACGCGACGCCGGGGTCCCGGAGAAGCGGGTCGGCCGCGGCATCGGCACCCAGGTCGCCTTGGCGCGGCGGGACTCGCCCTACCGGGGTGATCAGCACCTGGGGTTCGCCAAGGCGCTGGTGGCCGAGATGCCCCACACGCACGCGCTGCTGACCTGCGGGGTGCTCTCCGAGTGGCGCGCCACCTTGCTGGTGCGGGAGACCGGCTACCTGACCCGCGAGCAGCGGGCGGTCATCGACGCCGAGCTCGCCGGCCCCGACGCGGACGAGCCGCTGCAGGAGATGAGCGACCGGGCGCTGGTCGCCGCGGCGAAGCGGATCGCCTACCGGCTCGACCCGCACGCCGTGACCGACCGGGCCCGGCGCGCGGAGAGACAGCGGTCGGTGACGCTGCGGCCGGCACCGGACACCATGAGCTACCTGACCGGGTTGTTGCCGGTCGCCCAAGGCGTGGCCTGCTACGCGGTGCTCACCCGCGCCGCCGACACCGCCCGGGCCGCCGGAGACCCCCGCAGCCGCGGCCAGGTCATGGCCGACACCCTCGTCACCGCCCTCGGCGCCACCACCGACACCACCACCGACAGCACCGGTGACACAGAGAGCGACGCCGAGAACGGCCCGGCCGGACCTGTGCCGGCCCCGGACCCGGTGGGTCCGGCGGGGTCGGTGTCGGTGCAGCTGGTGATGACCGACCGGACCCTGCTGGCCGGTGACGACGAACCGGCCTACCTGATCGGCTACGGCATCGTCCCGGCCGGCTGGGCCCGCGACCTACTGGCCGACACCGAAGCCGACGTGTTCCTGCGCCGCCTCTACACCGCCCCCGGCACCGGCCGGCTACTGGCCGCCGACGCCAAAGCCCGCCTGGTCACCGGCG
>JBQCEF010000045.1:0-12564 GCA_051960495.1 Nocardioides sp.
TCCCGGCGCTGGCCTACAAGGTGTACGGCGGTGGGGCGGCCGTCGTCGGCGTGCTCCAGGCCGCCCCGGCGGTCGGCGCGCTCGTGGCCTTCCTGTTCAGCGGGTGGGTCAGCCGGGTGCGGCTGCAGGGCGTGGCGATCGTGCTCGCGGTCATGGGGTACGGCGCGGTGGTCGGTGCCGTCGGGCTGACCGACCTGCTCTGGCTCGGGGTGCTGATGCTCGCGCTGTCCGGGACCGCCGACATGATCAGCTCCGCCTACCGCTCGACGATCCTGCAGGTGGCCGCGCCGGACCAGCTCCGCGGGCGGCTGCAGGGCGTCTTCATCGTGGTCGTGGCCGGCGGGCCGCGCGCGGGTGACTTCGTGGCCGGCTCGCTGGCCAGTGGGGTCGGCGAGCGGGCCGCGCTGGTGATCGGCGGGGCGGCGTGCCTGGTGGGCGTCGTGGTCGCCGTCGCGGCCCAGCGGGGCTTCCTGCGCTACGACGCGATGGAGCCCAGGCCCTGACCCGGGGTCAGGCGGTGCGGAACCAGGCCGCGGTGTCCGGCGGCAGCCGGCGCTCGCCCCGGGGACCGGTCAGCAGCGCCTGCCCGCTGGTCATCAGCAGGTCGCCGGCCTCGTCGGACACGCGCACCGGTCGGCTCCCGCAGGCGACGACGCACACCAGTCCCGGGCCGTCGGCCGGGCCGCGCCGGAAGGCGAGGCTGCCGGGCGCCGAGCGCAGCACGGTCACCTCGTGGTCGAGGCCTGCCGCCACCTCCCGCCGCGTCGCCAGCAGGCGCCGGTAGTAGCTCAGCGTCGACCCGGGGTCGGCCTGCTGCTCCTCGACGGTCAGGGAGGCCCACGACTCGGGCTGGGGCAGCCACGGCTGGCCGTCGCCGGGACCGAACCCGAACGGCGGCTTCTCGCCCGACCAGGGGATCGGCACCCGGCAGCCGTCCCGGCCGACCCAGCCGGTGCGGTGGAAGGCCGGGTCCTCCCGGTGCTCGGGCGCGACGTCGACCTGCTCCAGGCCGAGCTCCTCGCCCTGGTAGACGTAGGCCGACCCCGGCAGCGCCATCATCGTGAGGACCGCGGCCCGGGCCCGGGCCAGGCCCGCCGCGCCGCCGCCGTAGCGGGTGGCGTGGCGCACCACGTCGTGGTTGGACAGCACCCACGTCGGCGAGGCGCCCACGAGGCCGACCGCGTCCAGCGTCGCCGTGACCACCTTGCGGAACGCAGCGGCGGACCAGGGCGCGCTGAGCCAGTGGAAGTTGAACGCCTGCTGGAGCTCGTCGGGGCGCACGTAGGCGGCCATCGAGGCGGGGGTGTCGGTCCAGGCCTCGGCCACGGCCATCCGGTCGCCGTCGTACTCCGCGAGCACCTGGTGCCAGCGCCGGTAGACGTCGTGCACCTGCGGCTGGTCCCACATGAACAGGCCCTCGCCGCGCTCGCGGTCCCGCATGTCCAGCGGCGTGTAGAGCCCGTGGGCGACGTCGATCCGGAAACCGTCGACCCCGCGGTCCAGCCAGAACCTCAGCACCGACTCGAACTCGTCGCCGACATCGGGGTTCCACCAGTTCAGGTCGGGCTGGGTGCTGTCGAACATGGTGAGGTACCACTGGCCGTCCTCGACCCGCGTCCACGCCGGACCGCCGAACATCGAGCGCCAGTTGTTCGGCGGGCGGTCGCCGCCGCGGCCGCGGCCGTCCCGGAAGACGAACCGTTCCCGCTCGGGGGAGCCGGGCGCAGCGGCCAGCGCCTCGCGGAACCACGGGTGCTCGCTCGAGGTGTGGTTGGGCACCAGGTCCACGATCACCCGGATGCCCAGCTCGTGCGCGGTCGCGAGCATCGAGTCGAAGTCCGCGAGGGTGCCGAAGAGCGGGTCGACGTCGCGGTAGTCCGCCACGTCGTACCCGTGGTCGTGCTGCGGGGAGGTGTAGAACGGCGTGATCCACACCGAGTCGACGCCGAGCTCGCGCAGGTAGGGCAGCCGCTCCTCGATGCCGGGCAGGTCGCCCACGCCGTCGCCGTTGCCGTCGGCGAAGCTGCGGACGTAGATCTGGTAGCACACCGAGTCGCGCCACCAGGGGGCGCGCGCCGGAGCCGAGGAGTTGATTTGCACGTTCCAATCCCACGGCAGGCCGAGGGCGCTGTCAACTCGGGCGGACAGGCCACGCCGCGATGAATTGGGGACCTAAGACCCGTGGTGGGTCCGCTTGAGTTCCGCCACCCTTGAGGGGACCGCCAAGGAGGCAACCGAGATGAACGCACCCCTCGAGCTCACCGTCGACGAGTGTCTCGAGCTGCTCAACGCCGGGGTGGTGGGTCGGGTGGCGATCTCCACGCCGGTCGGCCCGCGCATCGTGCCGGTGAACTACGCCATGCACGGGGACGCCATCGTGTTCCGCACTGCGCCCTACAGCGAGCTGGGCACGTACGGGTGGAACGCCGACGTGGCGTTCGAGATCGACAACATCGACTACGAGAAGCACCAGGGCTGGAGCGTCGTGGCAATCGGGCGCGCCGAGATCGTCGAGGACCCGGACGAGATAGCCGAGATCCGCCGGGGCTGGGAGCCGCGACCGTGGGCCGCCGGCCAGCGCAACCTCTACATGAAGGTCACCTGGCGCGACCTCAGCGGCCGGCGCGTCGGAGGGGACTGGTCGCCCACCACGATGGCCCCGGTGCGCCGCGTGCTCTGACCGACGGCGAGCCGAGCCCGCGGCGTGAGGTTGTTGCGGACGTCATACGTTTCGAGCGCTCTAGGCCTCCGGAGGTATGACGCTGCAGCGTGCCGGCGCCGGATAGGGTGCGCGCATGAGGCGGCTCGACCTTCCCGAACAGGTGTATGCGCTGCTCGACGCCGTCGTCGCGATCAGCTCCGACCTCGAGCTGCACAAGGTCCTCGAGCGGATCGTCGGTGCAGCGTGCCAGATCACCGGCGCGCAGTACGGCGCCCTCGGCGTCATCGGCAAGGGCGGGGACGGCCTGGTGGACTTCGTCACCCACGGGCTCAGCCAGGAGGAGCACGACGCCATCGGGGAGCTCCCGCGCGGCCACGGGATCCTCGGTCTGCTCATCGAGCACCCGGAGCCACTCCGGCTCAAGCACCTCCAGGAACACCCGCAGTCTTACGGCTTCCCGCCCAACCACCCGCCGATGGAGAGCTTCCTGGGCGTGCCGGTGCGCATCCGCGGCACGGTGTTCGGCAACCTCTACCTGACCGAGAAGGCCGACGGCGAGGAGTTCTCCGACACCGACCAGGTGCTGTTGGAGGCGCTCGCCTCGGCCGCCGGCTTCGTGATCGATAACGCCCAGACCTGCGCGCGCCGCGAGCGCCGGCGCCAGTGGCTCGAGGCGAGCGCCCGGGTCACCGAGGCCCTTGCCCCGCCGGTCCACCGTGAGGACGCGGTGCGCCAGATCGTCGCGGGCGCGCGGCGGGTGACCTCCGCGGCGGCCGTGGCCCTGCTGGAGCACCGCGACGGCGAACGGCACATCACCGCCGTGGACGGCGCCGCCGCGGCCCGCGTCCCCGAGCTCGTCGAGAAGCTCGCTCACGACCTCGACGAGGCCGAGGCGACCAGGGAGCTGGCGATCGTGCACGCCGGGTCCCGCAAGGGCGTCGGCACCACGGTGCTGGTCCCGCTGCGTGCACACCTCGCCGACGTCGGCGTGCTGCTGGTCTCGCTCGACACCCGCGCCGCCCTCGATCCCGACGAGCTCCACCTGCTCACCGCGTTCGCCGACCAGGCGAGCCTCGCGCTGGACCGTGCCCAAGCGCTCACCGACCGCGAGGAGCTGCTGCTGGTCACCGACCGCGACCGGATCGCCCGCGACCTGCACGACCTGGTCATCCAGCGGCTGTTCGCCACCGGACTGCAGCTCCAGGGGGCCATCCGCTACGTCATCAGCCCGGAGGTCAAGGAGCGGCTGGAGACCGCCGTGGCCGACCTCGACGTGACGATCCGTGACATCCGCTCGACCATCTTCGAGCTGCAGCACTCCCACGAGCAGTCGCTGCGGGCCGACGTGCGCGGGGTGGTCAAGGAGTACATCCCGGTGCTCGGGTTCACTCCCTTGGTGCGCACCGACGGTCCGGTCGACTCGGTGGTGCCGCGGCCCGTGGCCGAGCACCTGCTCGCCGTGCTGCGCGAGACGCTGTCCAACGTCGCCCGGCACGCGGAGGCCCAGGCGGCGGTGGTGGAAGTCGTCGCGGCCGACGGCAGGCTCACCCTGCGCGTGATCGACAACGGCAAGGGGCTGCCCCCCGAGAGGCACGAGAGCGGGCTGCGCAACGTGCGTCGACGCGCCACCGAGCAGGGCGGGTCGGTGCAGATGCTGCCCGAGGAGCCGCACGGGACCCGCGTCGAGTGGGTCGTCCCGCTGCCGGAGTGACCGAGGCTCAGGCCTCCTCGGTGGGAACCACCAGGACCGGCGTCGCGGCGTAGTGCAGCACCGCGCGGGTGACCGAGCCGAACACGAAGCCGGTGAACCGGCTCGCGGCGTGCCGGCCCAGGATCACCAGCTGGGCCTCCTTCTCCGCCTCGTCCAGCACGGCGATCGCCGGATGGCGCGACGACGTGACCGTGCGCAGCTCGACCTCCGGGAACCGCTTGGCCCACGGCTCCACGACGGCGCGGAACCGCTCGTGGGCTTCGCGCTCCCACTCGTCGAGAGGCCCGTCGGACCACACGGGCGCGCTGGGCGCCTCCCAGCCGTGGACCACCACGAGCGGCACGTCGTGGCGCTGCGCGCGGCGGAACGCCAGGTGCAGCAAGCGGCCGTGGGCTCGCTGCGGGTCGATGCCGACGACGATCGGTGCTGCGCTGTGGGTGTCACAGTCCCAGCCGGTCGGTACGACGGCCACCGGGACCGGGGACCGACCCGCGAGCGCCAGCGACGTGGAACCGACCAGCAGGCGGGGGATCGCGCCGAGGCCGCGCTTGCCGACCGCGAGCAGGCGCGCGTGCTCGAGCTGGTCGAGGATCGCCGACGTGGCGTCGCCCTCGAGGAGCTGGCTGTCGAGCTGCTCGGGCGGGATCACGCCGTCGAGGGAGGCGAGAAGCTCGTCGAGGACCCGGGCAGCGGCGGACTTGCCCAGGCGCACCGGGAAGTGAGGAGTGAGCGCGTGCGCCTCTGCGACCGTCACCAGCCGCAGGTCGGCTCCCGCCGCGACCGCCTCGCGGCTGGCCCAGTCGAGGGCGCTGCGGCTGCCCTCGGACCCGTCGACCGCAACGACGATCGGGGAGTGGGACCGTGCCCACTCCCCGACCGTAGAGGTCGCGGCTGTGCTCACCGCAGGACCGGGTACCGGCGCACCAGGCCGGTGCGGGCCCACGGACGTCCGAAGCCCCAGGTGTCGCCGGCGAGGGTCAGCGCCAGGACGACGAGGACGATAGCTCCGGCCAGGTGGTCGTCGATGATCGGGTTGTTCTCCAGCGGCAGCGACGCGGCGTACATGAGCATGTAGAGCACGACGCCGGCGCCGGCGGCGATCCGCATGCCGATCCCGGTGAACAGGGCCAGTCCGATGCCGAGCAGGCCGAGCATGAACAGCCAGTCGACCCAGGTGTCGCCGGCCATCGAGTTGAACATGTCCTTGAACGGGTTGTGGGCCGGGACGCCGAAGGCGAGGAAGCCGTTGGTCGGGCTGCCGCCGTTGAGCCAGGCCTGGTCCTTGGCCATGAAGTCGATGCCCGTCCGGGCGCCCTCGTCGTTGACGATCGCGCCGGTGTGGAAGCCGAGCGCGAACAGCTTGTCGAAGAAGGCCCACAAGAAGGTCACGCCGTACCCGATGCGGAGCACAGCGAGCGCCTTGCGAGCTGCGGAGTGGGTCACTACGTCCTGCTCGACGAGAACGTTGTCCGCGTCGACGAGCGGGTGGTGGTGGCGGATGGTGGTCATGATGTGTCGCCTCCTGACGGGTTTTCCTTGCTCCCCCAGGTTGGGCTAGCCAGCCTGTCGCGCTGCAGGGCCGTGGGGCACGACTTGTGCGGGCCTTTGGTCCCCCGGCCGGCGGGGGTCAGCCCAGCAGCTTGGCAGCGAGCACGGCTGCCTGCGTGCGGCGCTCGAGACCGAGCTTCGCGAGGATGCTGGAGACGTAGTTCTTCACGGTCTTCTCGGCGAGGAACATCCGCTCGCCGATCTGACGGTTCGTGAGCCCCTCGGCGATCAGCGCGAGGATCTTGCGCTCCTGGTCGGTGAGCGCGGCGAGCTCCTCGTGCTGCTCGGGGCCGTTGCGGACGCGGTCCAGCACCCGGGCGGTGAGGGCGGGGTCGATCAGGGACTGGCCGGAGGCCACCCGGCGGACACCTTCGATGAGGTCGCTGCTGCCGATCTGCTTGAGGACGTAGCCGGCCGCGCCGGCGAGGATCGCGGCGAAGAGCGCCTCGTCGTCGTCGTAGCTGGTGAGGATCAGCGCCTTGATCGTGGGGTCGATCGAGCGGACGTCGCGACACACGTCGATGCCGCTGCCGTCGGGCAGACGCGCGTCGAGGACGGCGACGTGCGGGCGCAGGGCAGGGATCCGGGCGGTGGCCTCGGCCACGGTGCCGGCCTCGCCGACGACCTCGATGTCGCCCTCGCTCTCGAGCAGGTCGCGCAGGCCGCGGCGGACGACCTCGTGGTCGTCGAGCAGGAAGACGCGGATCATCGGGGTGTCCATGGCCACATTTCTACCAGTCCGCAACGGCGTTCGAGCCCACTGCGACGCGAGGTCGGGACCACCGGAGGGACAGTCGGGACCTTCGGCCCGTTTTCCGGGGCGTGCCCTCTTGGCAAGGTTCTCCTCAATTGTCAGAGTCGACCCAGGAGACCTTGTGACCACCACCGCCGACGCGAGGGGCAGCGCCATGGACCGGCAGCAGCAGCGATCGCCGATGCTCATGCTCGTGATGGCGACCACGGGGTTCGCCTTGAACTTCTGGGCCTGGGCGCTGATCAGCCCGCTTGGCCCGCTGTTCCGTGACAACGGGAAGCTCGGCACGCTGAGCGAGTCCGACGTCGCGTTGATGGTGGCGGTCCCGGTCCTGGTCGGCTCGCTGGGCCGCATCCCCGTCGGTGCGCTGACCGACCGCTTCGGCGGCCGGCTGATGTTCCCGCTGGTGTCGCTGGCGACCGTCGTACCGGTGCTGTGCCTGGGCACCTTCGCGCAGTCGTCGTACGTGATGGTGCTGGTCTTCGGCTTCTTCCTCGGCATCGGCGGCACGGCGTTCGCGGTCGGTGTCCCGTTCGTCAACGCGTGGTTCCCGCCCGAACGTCGCGGCCTGGCCGTCGGCATCTTCGGGGCCGGGATGGGCGGCACGGCGATCAGCGCCCTGACCACGGTGAAGCTCTACACCAACGCCGGCAGCGCCACACCGTTCCTGATCACGGCGGCGGCGCTGACGGCGTACGCCGTGGTGGCGTGGTTCGTGCTCCAGGACGCACCCGGGCGCACCGTGCCGACCACGTCGCTGATGGCGCGGATCGCCGCGAACTCCAAGCTCCGGATCACCTGGCAGGCCTGCATCCTCTACGCCGTGGCGTTCGGCGGCTACGTGGCGTTCTCGGTCTACCTGCCGGCCTACCTGAAGACCGACTACGCGCTGACGCCCGCCGATGCCGCCAACCGGATGGCCGGCTTCGTGGTGGTGGCGGTCGTCATGCGCCCCGTGGGCGGCTGGCTGTCCGACCGGTTCGGGCCGATCCCCGTGCTTGCGGGCGGCTACGCGGTCGTGGCCGTCGGCGCCGGCGTGGCGGCCACGCACCCGATCCTCGAGCACGTCGGCACCGTCGCGTTCCTGGCCATGGCCGCGGCGCTCGGCTCCGGCAGCGGCGCGACGTTCGCCCTGATCGCCAAGGTGACGGACCCGAACCGGGTCGGCGGCGTCACCGGCCTGGTGGGCGCAGCGGGTGGCCTCGGCGGCTTCGTCCCGCCGCTGATCATGGGTTACGTCTACGGCCGCACCGACTCCTACGCGATCGGCCTCTGGATGCTCTCGGTCACCGCTGCCCTGACGCTGGTGCTCACGATCACCGTCGTCCGCGCGACCGAGAAGGCTCATGACGCCGAAGCCCTTCACGCGTGAGCGCCACTCGTTCTAAGGTCACATCAGTCCCATCCGTCACCGGAAGGATTTCGCCTTGAGCATCGACACGCACTCCGACGGCGCAGCAGCGAGCAGCGGAGGCGGGCCGGCCGCAGGGATGGACGGAAGCGTCACCGACGCCCTCCTGCGCACCCGGCGGTTCTTCACCAAGTCCGAGGTGTCGAGCGACCTGCGCACGTTGCACGCCACCGGCGGCCGCGGCGCCGACGAGTTCTACCGGGACCGCTGGAGCCACGACAAGGTGGTGCGCTCGACCCACGGCGTGAACTGCACGGGCTCCTGCTCGTGGAAGGTCTACGTCAAGGACGGGATCATCACCTGGGAGACCCAGCAGACCGACTACCCGTCGCCGGGCGCGGACCGTCCGGACTACGAGCCACGCGGCTGCCCGCGTGGTGCTGCGTTCTCCTGGTACACCTACTCGCCGACGCGCGTGCGCTACCCCTACGTCCGCGGGGTGCTGCTGCAGATGTACCGCGAGGCGAAGTCCCAGCACGGCGGTGACCCGGTCAAGGCCTGGGCGCACATCGTGGACAACCCGCTGCGGGCCCGCAACTACAAGTCCGCCCGCGGCAAGGGCGGCCTGGTGCGCGCCACGTGGGACGAGGCGACCGAGATGATCGCCGCCGCCTACGTGCACACGATCAAGAAGTGGGGACCGGACCGGGTCGCCGGCTTCTCGCCGATCCCGGCGATGTCGATGGTCTCGCACGCCTCGGGTGCTCGGTTCACCTCGCTGGTGGGCGGCACGATGCTGTCCTTCTACGACTGGTACGCCGACCTTCCGGTCGCGTCCCCGCAGGTGTTCGGTGACCAGACCGACGTGCCGGAGTCCGGCGACTGGTGGGACGCCGGCTACCTGATCATGTGGGGCTCCAACGTCCCGGTGACCCGCACGCCCGACGCGCACTGGATGGCCGAGGCGCGCTACCGCGGCCAGAAGGTGATCGCGGTCGCGCCCGACTACGCCGACAACGTGAAGTTCGCCGACGAGTGGCTGCCGGCCCGTCCCGGCACCGACGGCGCGCTCGCGATGGCGATGGGCCACGTCATCCTGCGGGAGTTCTTCGTCGAGCGCGAGACGCCCTACTTCGCCGACTACACCAAGAAGTACACCGACCTGCCCTACCTGGTGAAGCTCGACGCGGTGGTTGAGGAGGAGCGCAGCGACGTCTCGAACCCCCCCGCCTACCGGCCCGGGAAGTTCCTCACCGCCGCCGACCTGCCGGCCCACGAGCACGTCGAGAACGCGCACTTCAAGCCCGTGCTGATGGATGCCCGCACCGACGAGCCGGTCGTCCCCAACGGCTCGCTGGGCCACCGCTTCGGCGAGACCGGCGAGGGCCGCTGGAACCTCGACCTCGAGGGCGTCGACCCGGCGCTGACCCTGGGGGAGCGCACCGACGACGCGGTGACGGTCGTGCTGCCCCGCTTCGACGACCTCGACGGCTCGCCGGCCGAGACGGTCCGGGGCGTCCCGGTGCGCCGCGTCGGCGGCCACCTGGTCACCACGGTGTTCGACCTGATGCTCGCGCAGTACGGCGTGGGCCGGCCCGGCCTGCCGGGGGACTGGCCGACCGGCTACGACGACCCGGCCGCGCCGTACACGCCCGCCTGGCAGGAGACCGTCACCGGTGTCCCCGCCCAGGCCGCCGCGCGCATCGCCCGCGAGTTCGCGCAGAACGCCGAGGACTCCAAGGGCCGCTCGATGATCCTGATGGGCGCGGGCACCAACCACTGGTTCCACTCCGACACGATCTACCGCGGCTTCCTCGCGCTGACCACGCTCACGGGCTGCCAGGGCGTCAACGGCGGCGGCTGGGCGCACTACGTCGGGCAGGAGAAGTGCCGCCCGATCACCGGCTGGGCACAGCTCGCGTTCGGCCTGGACTGGAAGCGCCCGCCGAGGCAGATGATCCAGACCGCGTTCTGGTACCTCCACAGCGGCCAGTACCGCTACGACCACTTCGGAGCGGACACGCTGTCGGCGCGCACCGGGCAGGGCCAGTTCGGCGGCAAGACGACCGCCGACCTGATCGCCCAGAGCGCGCGGATGGGCTGGATGCCGTCGTACCCGACGTTCAACCGCAACCCCCACGACCTCGCCGACGAGGCCGCGGCGGCGGGCAAGTCGCCCGCCGAGCACGTGGTGGAGCAGCTGAAGTCCGGCGAGCTCTCCTTCGCGTGCGAGGACCCGGAGTCGCCGGAGAACTTCCCGCGGATCCTGTCCATCTGGCGGGCCAACCTGCTCGGCTCCTCGGCCAAGGGCAACGAGTACTTCCTGCGGCACCTGCTCGGTGCCGACGACTCGCTGCGGGCCACCGAGGCACCGGAGGGGAACCGCCCCCAGGACGTGGCGTGGCCGGAGAAGGCGGCGGAGGGGAAGCTCGACCTGCTTCTCACGCTCGACTTCCGGCAGACCAGCACGACGATCTTCTCCGACATCGTGCTGCCCGCGGCGACGTGGTACGAGAAGCACGACCTCAACACCACGGACATGCACCCGTTCGTGCACTCGTTCAACCCCGCGATCGCGCCGCCCTGGCAGACCCGGACCGACTGGGACGCGTGGCAGGCGATCGCGGAGAAGTTCTCCGAGCTCGCGGTCGGCAACCTCGACACCCGCAAGGACGTCGTCGCGGTGCCGCTGCTGCACGACACCGCCGACGCGATGGCCAACCCGCACGGCGAGGTCCGTGACTGGAGGGCCGGCGAGTGCGAGCCGGTCCCGGGGGTGACGATGCCCAAGATCGTCGAGGTCGAGCGCGACTACACCGCGGTGAGTGCCCAGATGGGCTCGCTCGGCCCGCTGATGGAGAAGCTGGGTACGACGACCAAGGGCGTGACCTACGACGTCAAGGCGTCGGTCGACTACCTGCGCGCCAAGAACGGCGCGGTCCGGGGCGGTCCGGCGGACGGCCGGCCGTCGCTGCGACGCGACGTCGCTGCCTGCGAGGCGATCCTGGCGCTGTCCGGGACGACCAACGGGCACCTCGCGACCCAGGGCTTCAAGACGCTGGAGAAGCGGACCGGCACGATGCTCCACGACCTGGCCGCCGAGCACGAGGGCAAACAGATCACCTTCGCCGACACCCAGGCCGCGCCGACGCCGGTCATCACCTCCCCGGAGTGGTCCGGCTCGGAGTCGGGCGGGCGACGCTACTCGCCGTTCACGATCAACGTCGAGCGGCTCAAGCCGTGGCACACGCTCACCGGCCGCCAGCACTTCTACCTCGACCACGACTGGATGACCGAGCTCGGCGAGGGACTGCCGATCTACCGGCCACCGCTGCAAATGGCGTCGCTGTTCGCCGAGCCGGAGATCGGCGCGACCGGGGAGGAGGCCGGGCACCCGACGGTGACCGTGCGCTACCTGACCCCGCACAACAAGTGGTCGATCCACTCGGAGTACCAGGACAACCTGTTCATGCTCTCGCTCTCGCGGGGCGGCCAGACGATCTGGATGAGCGACAAGGACGCCGCCAAGGTGGGCGTCGAGGACAACGACTGGATCGAGGCGGTCAACCGCAACGGTGTGGTCGTCGCCCGAGCGGTCGTGTCCCACCGGATGCCGGAGGGCACGGTCTACATGCACCACGCCCAGGACCGCCTCATCGACGTACCCCTCGCGGAGACGTCGGGCAAGCGCGGCGGCATCCACAACTCGCTGACCCGGCTGCTGGTCAAGCCGAGCCACCTCATCGGCGGCTACGCGCAGCTGTCCTTCGCGTTCAACTACCTCGGCCCCACGGGCAACCAGCGCGACGAGGTCACCATCATCCGCAAGCGCTCCCAGGAGGTTCAGTACTGATGCGTCGAATCTCGGTGGTTGAGGAGCGAGCGCAGCGAGCGTCTCGAAACCACGTCACGACGATGGGAGCCTGCTGATGCGCGTCATGGCACAGATGGCGATGGTGATGAACCTCGACAAGTGCATCGGCTGCCACACCTGCTCGGTCACCTGCAAGCAGGCGTGGACCAACCGGGCCGGCACGGAGTACGTCTGGTTCAACAACGTCGAGACGCGCCCCGGCCAGGGCTACCCGCGCACCTACGAGGACCAGGAGACCTGGCAGGGCGGCTGGACGCTCAACAAGCGCGGCCGGCTCAAGCTCAAGGCCGGCGGCCGGCTGAAGAAGCTCGCGACGATCTTCAGCAACCCGAAGATGCCGTCGATCCAGGACTACTACGAGCCCTGGACCTACGACTACAAGACGCTCACCGATGCGCCGGCCCAGGAGCACACGCCGGTGGCCCGGCCGAAGTCGCTGATCTCCGGCAAGGACATGAAGATCTCGTGGTCGGCCAACTGGGACGACAACCTGGGCGGCTCGCGGGCGACGTACGACAACGACCCGGTGCTGGCGAAGGTGTCGGCGGAGGTCAAGCGCGAGTTCGAGTCGACGTTCATGTTCTACCTGCCGCGGATCTGCGAGCACTGCCTGAACCCGTCCTGCGCGGCGTCCTGCCCCTCCGGCGCGATCTACAAGCGCACC
>JBQCEF010000046.1:0-3334 GCA_051960495.1 Nocardioides sp.
GGGCCCAATGCCAGCTCGGTCTCGTCACCGCGGGCGAGCTCGGCCGCACGCTCGACGCGCCGCAGGAGCACGTTGACCCGGGCCACGAGCTCGCGCATCCGGAAGGGCTTGGTGAGGTAGTCGTCGGCGCCGACCCCCAGACCGACCAGGATGTCGGTCTCGTCGTCACGGGCGGTCAGCATCAGCACCGGGACGGGGCGCTCGGCCTGGACCCGCCGGCACACCTCGTGGCCGTCGAAGCCGGGCAGCATCACGTCGAGGACCAGCACGTGCGGCTGCCACGCGTCGGCGATCTCGACGGCGCTCGGACCGTCGTAGGCCTGCCGCACCTCGAAGCCCTCGTTGGCCAGCCGGTCGGTGACGGCCTGGTTGATCAACGGCTCGTCCTCGACGACCAGCACTCGTCGTCTCACCCCGTCGTTTCGCACTTCTCGAGCCTAGGGCGAGCGCAGGTCGGGACCTGCGCAGGACGTGTGAAGATCCTGTGCAGGTCCCGCCCCGTGGTACGTCGGTCAGATGTCGTCGTTCTCGATGGTGCCCGTAGCGTCGTCGGCGTTGGCATTCGCGAAGTCGGCGTTGACGGGGTTGGAGAGATGGACGTTGAAGGTCTCGTCCGGCTCGACCTTGGTGTCCTGGTCGATCGAGACGGTGAACGTCGCCGATACCGTGCCCGCAGGGATGGTGAGCGTGCCGCTCTTGGCGGTGTAGTCACCGTCGGCCGTGGTGGCGGTTCCATTGCTGGTCGCGTAGTTAACCGTCACGGTCCGGCCGCTCACGGCGGAGAGAGTCACGGTGAACGTCATCGTCGGGCTCGAGTTCTCGTGCTGGCTCACGTCGACGATCGACAGGGTCGGCGTCGGGTCGTTGTCGGCGATGGTGCCGAGACCGTCACCGTCGGTGGCGTTCGCGTTCACGACGTTGGACAGCAGCACATGGAACGTCTCGGTGTTCTCGTCCAGGCCGTCGTCCGTGGTCTTGACCTTGATCGTCGTGCTGGTCTGTCCGGCTGGAATGGTCCGGGTGTTGCTCGTCGAGGTGTAGTCCTCACCGGCGACTGCCGTGCCGTCGACTGTGGCGAAGGTGAACGTCACTGGGGAGGTGGACGCCTTCGACAAGGACACAGTGAACGAAGCTTCCTGACCCTCAGTGACGGTGTCGTCGCTGATCGAGATGTTCGGCTTGGCGTCGTCGTCGACGATCGTGGCCTGGGCCGTCCCGTCGGTGACGACCGCGTTGACGATGCTCGACAGGGTCAGGTTGAACGTCTCGTTGGACTCGACGGTCGTGTCCTCGGTGGTGTTCACGGTCAGCGTCGTGCTCGACGCGCCGGCTGAGATCGTGGCGCTGACGTTGTTGGCGCCGGAGTAGTCCGAAGAGCTCGCCGTCCCGTTGCTGGTGGAGTACCTGAACGTCACGGTCTGCGGCGCCGGCTTGGTCAGCGAGACCACGAACCGAGCCGGGTCGCCCTCGTTGACGCTCACGTCGGCGACCGAGAGCCGCGGCGCGGTGCTGTCGAGGATCGTCCCGACGGCGGACCCGTCGATGACCGTCACGTGCACGGGGGAGTACAAGGTGACCTGGAGGGTTTCCGTCGACTCCAGCACGTTGTCACTGAGAACGGTCACCGGAATGACGCCCGACGTGGTCCCGGCCGGAAGCACGAGCTGCCCGGTCGAGGGCGACGCCACGTAGTCGGACCCGGAGGTCGCGGTGCCCGCTGTCACGACGTACGACACCGAGATCGTCCGGCCGCTCGGAGCCGAGATCGACACCGGGAAGCTGAGCGTGCTGGACCCCGAGGTCGGTTCGGTGATGGACACGTCTCCCACGCTCATCGTGGGGGTGGGGTCGTCGTCGAAGATCGACACGCGTCCGACCGGGTCGACGATGGAGGCGCCCACCGGGTCATAGATGCGGACCCGGAAGTGCTCGGTGGACTCGTCGAGCGCGTCGTCGATCACCGGCACCCGGACCGTGCGGCCCTTGGCGCCGGCCGGGATGACGACGCGTCCGGAGACGGCGACGAAGTCGACGCCGCTGCGGGCGCTCTTCGGCACCGTCCGGTAGCTCACCGAGACCCTGTGGTCGACCCGTCGAACCAGCGCTATGCGCACCGCGACGGTCGATGAGTCGCCCTCGACGACGCCGGCGTCTCTCACCAGCAGCGCCCCCGGGGCGGCAGCGGCTCGGGCAGCCTGCATCGGGCTGAAGAACCCCAGCACCAGTACGGCGGCGAACAGCGAGATGAGCTGTCGCCGCAGGCGGTTGCGACCGCCTGCTGGGCTGGGGGCCATGGTCGTTCGGTACTTCATGGGAGCCCCCTTGCGTTGACGCGCGCGGAAGTGCGCGACGTCCCAGTGACAGCATCGAGCCCCAGGCGACTCGCAGGTAGAGTCCAAACGCCCTATTCGGACGCCCCCCGAAGTCCGTCCTGGCGGAGCAGCTCGTCCCGCACCTGCCGGCGAAGGACCTTGCCGATGATCGAACGCGGCAGCTCCTCGACCACCACGAAGCGACGCGGGATCTTGTAGGCGGCGAGGTGCTCACGGCAGGAGTCCCGCGCGGCCCCCTCGTCGAGCCGTGCGCCGGGCTCGAGCACGACCGCCGCGACCACGTCCTCGCCGGCCTCGGGGGAAGGGAGTCCCACGACGGCGGCATCGGCGATGCCGGGCAGCCTCCGCAGTGCGTCCTCGACCTCGGACGGGTAGACGTTGAACCCGCCGGTGATGATCAGCTCCTTGATCCGGTCGACGATCCGGAAGAAGCCGGCGTCGTCCATCTCGACGACGTCGCCGGTGCGGATCCAGCCGCCCTCGAGGACGACCGCAGCGGTCTCGCCGGGGCGGTTCCAGTACTCGCGAAACACCTGAGGGCCGCGGAGCAGCAGCTCCCCGGCCTCGCCGTGCGGCAGGTCCCGGCTGGGGTCGTCCCGGTCGACGACGCGGACCTCGGTCGACGGGAACGGGACGCCGACGCTGCCGCGGCGCCGCGTCGGACCGACCGGGTTGCCGAGTGCGACGGGGGAGGTCTCGGTCATCCCGTAGCCCTCGACGAGCAGGCCACCGGTCACCGACTCCCACAGCTGGGCGGTGGACGCCGGCAGCGACATCGCGCCGGAGATCGCGTAGCGGATCGAGGTGAGGTCCACGTGCCGTTCCTGCGCGGCCGTCGCCAGCCTCTGGTAGATCGGCGGGACGGCCGGCAGGAAGGTGGCGGGTCGTCGGCGCATCGCGGCCAGGACCATGTCGACGTCGAAGCGGGGGAAGAGGACCAGGGTCGCTCCGATGCTCACCGCGAACGTCAGGCACAGGGTCAGGCCGTAGGCGTGGAAGAG